>NZ_JAMYLM010000012.1:0-171949 GCF_040317995.1 Mesorhizobium sp. M1334 | reverse complement strand
GCTTGGGCACCAGGCTCTCGGTCTTTCGATAGTTCCTCATCAGGATCACGACGAACGAAACCGACACCCCAAAATGTGCCGCCGCCGCACGCCGCGAATGGCCGGCTTCGACATAACCGACAACGCGTTCACGTAGATCGATCGAATAGGGCTTGGGCATCGCAAATCACCTCCTACCGGAAAGTGAATCACGAACGCGGTCTCACTGGAATCCCTCTTGATTCAATCTGAGCGTCCGGCGCTCTAGACGGCCCTGATCAGCCGGAGCAAAGAAAGCGCTTCGAAAAAGGTCCCTTTGCGAAAGGCGAGATAGGTCGGTTCTTCGACACCATGGAACCGGCGCTTGAAGGCCGCCTGCCCCTGCAGGTTGAAGCGGGTGCGATTGACCCACGGCGAGTCATAGGCACGCTGGAAGGCGCGCCGCCAGAAATCGCTTTCGGCAAACCCGCTAGGTCCGATTTCGACAAGCGGCGACAGGCCGAGGGTGACCACGGAAACACCTTCGTCGCGAAAGCGGTCGACCGCGAATTTGGTCAGGCCGATCTCGGCATGCGCCGAGGCATCGATGTGCTTGCGCTTGAACGAGGTGGTGTAGCCGATGACCTTGCCGTCGCTGAACAGCGGATCGAAATCCAGCAAGGCCACGAGTTCTCCATCCGGACCGTGCAGGACGAAACGGCGCATATCGACGCCAAGGTGATCGGCAAAAGGCCTGTTGAGAAACCTCATCTCCCAGCGCTTGACGATGCGGTCGGCCCGCCAATTCTGGGAGAGCCTGGCAATCTCGTCGAGGAAGACGGTCCCATTGTCCTCCGCGAAGGAAAACCCCTTCCTCAAGAGCCAGCGTTCGGAATAACGCACTGTCTCATTACGCTTTCCGGAAAAGTCGTGGCCGGGCAGGACAAGCCTGGTGTCGACGCCGAGGCGGTTGACCTGATAGCCAAGTCCGGCAAGCACGTGCGCCGTCTGTCCGCCGATCTGCACGAACCACGGGCTGCCGGCAACCTCGATGAAACGTTCGATATAGTCGCGCCGATCGGCCGGGGCAGCCATTGGATCACCGAGCGCGAAGTGATGTCGCGTTTTGGTTCCGTAAGCGATGTAGCCCTGGGCATCGCCAAAGTAGTGAAGCCCCTTCTGCACGGCGGTCGAATAGGCAAGGGAAAAATCACCATGGCGACGGACCAGCGCCAGGCGCTCGACATGGTTCAGCTGTAGCCGCGGTATTTTAGGCCCGCGGTTTTCCAGGAAACGATCGAAGCGTCTTCGCAGTGACGACATGGTCGACTTTCGCGTGCCGGCTAGGCCGATGAAAGAGCTGACGGACCCCAACCGATCATATTGCCGCGAGCTGATCCTTATCTCAGCGCGTCATGCTTCCCCAGCCGGAACCGCCAGATTCCTAGGCGCAATCTGCCCCGGTCCCGTCCCGAGGCGGCACCACGCGTTGTTGCCGACGCCGATGCCACTTCGGAAGCGCCCAGGTCACCTGCCAAACACGATGCTCTTATCGAACTGCGCTCTGAGAAGATTCTGCCTGATCGGAAGCCAGGAACTCGTCGCGTTCTGCTATCCACAAGTCGGCATAGTCGACATTCTGCCACTCGGCAAACCACGGGCCGCCACTCGTATAGTGGACCGCCTTAGGTGTGCCGACAGCAGGCTTTTCGTTCCAGCCCTCGAGCCAATTCCACTCTACCGGCAATGAACCCAAATCTTTGTCGGCAACCCACTGCATTCGGTGAAGATAGGCGCCACTTTCCTGATTCACGACCTCTGGCGTGAGCGATCTGACCGAAGGATGCGCGCAATTGAACAGCATCAACGACGACCAGTTTTTCCGAGGATAGGATGTCTGGACCACGCCATCCATCTTGGTTGTGGCCTTCGGCGTATAGTCATGCTGGACGCAATAGACCGCCTTGTCCGAGTCCGTATATTTCAGCAGGCCTGCGACGTCACCAAGCCACAGGAAATCGCAATCACAAAACAGGGCCCAACCCGTGTAGTCGGCGAGAAAAGGCGTGAGGAAGCGCGTGTAGGTGAACTCCGTCGAGGCGAGTGGATCTTTTTCCCGCCAATACAGCCTGCGGGCACGCATCTCGTCTTGTTTGATCGGAATGACGGAGACAGGCGCCGACGCATGTTTGAGCAGCGAGTGTCGCGCGACGTCGTACGCGATCGGCTCACGGCTGTCCCATCCGATAAATACCCTAAACGCATCAGTCATATTCACTACCCTGGCTTTCGATTTTAACGGTCGTACACTAACTAGTTGGCGATGGCTCGGCAACAATTGCGATCAACCGAGCCGGTTTCTCACAGATTTGTCCTGGCCTCAGCCTTGCTTTTTTGGGTGGACCTGACCTCGCATTTCCAATGCGACACGCGCCCATTTCTGATAGGTGTAGCTGGCCGAATACGCGGCCACCATCGCACCAATGGAACCGTCCAGAAATCCCAGCCGGAAAATATAGCTGCGCACATAGGCCCAGACGGAACGCAAAACTGCCTTGCCTATCGAGCTTTTTTTGCCCTCGGCAAGCAGCTGCGCGGCGGATGCTTCTGCGTACCGGCCGATCTTGTCGTGGGCATCTGCCAGGTCGGTGATCGAGTCGTGCTCGATCGGCTGGGACAATCGCCCGACCTTTCCGTTCAACACCACTTTCTCGTGCACGGTGTCGTCGCTGAAGCGCCCGGAGCTGCGACGGAAGAGCCTGAGCACCAGATCGGGCGACCAGCCACTATGACGGACAATGTGCCCGCAAAAGCGCGATCTTCTCGGTATTTCGAAGCCGTCATAGGCTTTTGGGTCGGCGATTGCGGCCCTGATTTCCGTGCCGAGCGGCGCCTCCACCCACTCATCGGCATCCAGCGAGAGGATCCAATCCCCCGTTGCCGCGGTCAGCGCACGGTTTTTTTGCGCGCCGAAACCGGGCCAATCAAGGGTCATCAAAACCTTGGCCCCCAAGTCACCGGCAATCTCCCTGGTGCTGTCGCTGCTGTCATTGTCGAGAACGATGATTTCGTCCGCAAAATCCACCGAGCGAAGGCAGCGCGCGATGGACGCCTCCTCGTTGCGGGTGATGATAATGACCGAGAGCGCCGGCACGGTCAGAAGGTTCCGGCATCAAAGCTGCCACTGTCATTCGAATGCATCTGCAGCATCGGCTCCCGGCCCGTTAGCATATTGGGGCTGCTAACCTAATTCAACAAAGTCGAAAATCATTTCAGATCAAGGCTTTCATACAGCGCCATCATTCGCTTGATCATGACATTGAAATCATAGTGTTCGGCCGCCGCTCTCACCCGGGCTCCGGTTTCAGGTCGTGACGCCAACTGCAGCGCGTGGGCGAGCGCTGCTGCGAGGTCACTTTCGCTGGCCGCATCGCAAACGAGCGTCGGCTCGAACCGCTCGACAAGCTCGCGCGCTCCGCAGCCGATGCTTACCACGACGGGTAAGCCACTCGCCATCGCTTCGATGACCACTGTGCCGAAAGGATCATAGATGGAAGGCAGCACGGCAATATCGGCCGCGCCGTACCACGGCAGCATGTCTTTCTGCGGCCCCAGCATCTTGAGCCGTGCGCCGAGACCGAGCTTGTTACCGGCCTGCCTGAAGGCGTTGGCGCGCGAATCGTGGCCGATGACCCACAATTCCGGCTCGCCATCGAGCCTGGCGACAGCCTTCATCAGTGCAAGCAGTCCTTTTCGCGCAAAGCCCGAGCCGACAAACAGGACGACCGGCCTGTTTTCGTCGACATCGAGCTGCGCGCGGATCGCGGCCCGATGCTGTTGGCGCAGTTGCGGATTGAAGCGGTCGAGATCCACCCCGTTGGGAATATGGTGCACATTTTCGGCCGGATAATCATAGTGACGGACAATGTCCTCGGCGACCATCTTCGAAATCGCTATGACAGCTTTGAGCCGTGGGCTGGCATAGGTTGCGCGCTCGAGGCGCAGCGTCTGGCGGTGAAAGGGGCTCAGCGCCATTGCCGCCCTGCCAAGCCGCGTCTCGAAACGCCGCCGTTCGGCAAGATAGGCGGCATGAACGCCCTCCCCGGCCCGGAAAACATCGCAGCACGGGAGGCGATCGTTGCTCTGCACCAGCGCCGGTGGCATCTCGGCGATCTTGCGGCAGGCGGCTTGAGCAAAGGACGCCGCCCGCAGCGAACGCGGAAAGCGGCGGCCGGCGCAATGGATGAATTCTATGCCTTGATAGCGCGGCCAGTCGCCGGAGAGCACGGCCACCGACCGCTGACGCGCGGCAAATGCAGCCATGATGTGTTCCAGCATGATCTCGCCGCCGCCAAAGGGCGCATAACGCTGGCGCACGAACAGGATCGGCCTGTCGAATTGATTTTCGATGCCACGAATGCCGGCATGCATTGGGTCAGGGCTCCGGCCTTGTTGCCATCTGACGATGTCTATAGAGGCCAGCGCGCATCGGCAACAGTTGGAAAGCTCACTCGCGGAACTCAGAACAGGCCTGTGTCCATTGTCCGCGACTGCTTGCGATTTGCCTGACGGTGCTGCATGTAGAAATTAACTGCAAACAGCGGATCAGCGCCAGCTCCAGCCGGGTAGTGACCGCTATGAGGGGGAATCGACGGCTTGAGCAAAGCAACCTGGCCCGCCATTGTCCGCCGGACGATTACCGACACCGCCATATATCGGCTGAGACGCACCTTCGGAAGGCGGGCAGAAGTGTCATCGCTGCGGCCGATAACGCCCCTCAAAGTGAATGACCTGCCTTTGATCCTCGTCATCCGCAACGAGGCGGACAGGCTACGCCCGTTCCTGAAGCACTATCGCGAGCTCGGCGTCACTAGATTCGCCGTCCTCGATGATCGCTCGACCGACGGAACAGCTGAGCTTCTGGCCGAGCAGCCAGATGTCGATCTATTCAGCTCGCCGCTCACCTATTCTCAGTCGGACCTGGGAAACCTTTGGCGGCAGCGTCTTGTGCAGATTTATGGTCAGCCTCGCTGGTATCTGACCGTCGATGCGGACGAATATCTTGTCTATGACGGCATGGATCAGAATCCGCTCGGCGCGATGGCCGCCTGGCTCAAGCGGCGCGGAATGACACGCCTGCTGGCGCCGATGATCGACATGTATCCGAGCGGAAACATCTGGGACGTACCCTTCGATCCCATCGTGCCGCCATGGCAGGTTGCGGACCATTTCGACGGCAGCGGCTATGAGGTGACGAGGAGCCCTCGGCATCTCAAGATCACAGGCGGCCCGAGGACCCGGCTTTTCGCCAGGCAGCACAAGTTGACCAAGTTTCCTCTGATATATGTTGATCGCCAGACGATTTTTACGTCGATTCACGCACCGCTGCCCTACTGGCGAAACTATATAAAGGGATTGGCCGGCCTGCTTCATTTCAAGTTCTTCGCCGATTTCAACGACAAGGCGCAGGTCGCGGTGGCGGAAGGTCAGTATTGGAACGGCGCTTCCAAATATCGCCAGTATCATGAGGTATCGAGCAGTAAAGCCGCTCTCAGCGCGATGAGCGAACAGTCAATGCTGTACGAAGGCGCTCACAGCCTATTCCAAACGGGTTTGATCGACAAAATTGATTGGTAGACGGCACTCCAGCAGATGCCGAACCAACATCATGCATAACCGAACGCTTTCATGAGCTGGGCACCTCGTCCTTGTACCAGGTCCTGTAACTCGGCGTTTCCAAGTTCGGAGCGCCATCTCCCGCTCCCGTCATAGATTGGCTGATTGACCTGTTGGTTCCGGAGCACCTCGTGTGGCGTCTCGACGCTGGCGTCGGTCGGCTTGAACCATTGCTGCGGGTTCTTGTGGTAGTCGAGGAGATCCGGGCTGAAGGTCACATCAAGAAAGCCGCATATCTGCTCGACGACTTTGGCCGGATTCTCGACCAGATCCTCATAGCGATAGATCAGCACATCCGGCTTTCCCTGTTCCGCGAGAACCAGCGCATTATCGTTGATCCAGCGGTCGAGAGCCTCCTTTGGGTCGTCAAGTCGTTTGGTCAGCGACGCCACGACGTCGCGCCCATCTCGCACCGGCATGATGAAACGCGCGCCGGGTACGAGCCGGCGGATGCGGGCCACACGGCGGATATGCCGCGGTGTCTTTTCAAGCAGCACGTTCTTTCCAGCCTCGCGCGCCGCCCGCTTCAGTTTCCAGAAGCGGAACACGGCCAGTGGCGTCCACTTGAAGAAAATGTTGGTTTCCTGGAGCGGCAGGTAGACGTCAGGATGCGACGCAAGGATCGTTGCAATCAACGTCGTCCCGCTATGGCCGCAGCCGCAAATGAATCCGGTCCGCATCACCATGTCGGCAATGCCCCCTAACCCAAGGCGACCCGGGCGCGGTTATCGACGCGAGCATAGCACAAGCCGTTCGTGCTAAAGACCTTGTCCAGCTTCTCCCAATATTCGAACTTGGCCAACTGCTCGTTACAATAGGCCACGTCGTTCTCGGAAAGATATTCGCCGTAACCGCCTATCTTACCTTTGCGCACCTTGAAGCTTTCGGGATCATTCGCATCGCGCGGCTGTAATATCTTGCCGTATCGATCGGACAGATCACCGGTCGATTCACTCACTTTCATCTTGTCGAAGGTTCGGTTGTTCGCCACGTCGACAAGCGTCTGATCGTCAGCCTGCTGGTTCAGGAATCTAAGGATCGCGCGAAGGACACCGGCCGTATCCCGATGCATATCTTCATATTGAAGATACCGGATTTCGCGCATCCGGGGCATGGCTGCGAACCATTGCAGATTGAACCTGATGATCTTTTCAATCCCATGATTGTCGCTTCTGATAAAATCACTGAACGATCCGGCTGGAAGCATGTGGCGCTTCTGAACCTGAAAGTACCCTGAGACCACCGTATCTCTTGGGTCGCGAACAAGCATTATTGTTCTTCTCTTCTTGTATCGAGATTTATTCTCCTTGAGGCTCGATTTTGGTCGAAGTAACTTGTGGTCGGTTCCGTCGTGAATGTATTGAACTTCAACCCCGAGATCGTCCAGCATGACACGCAGCCACGTGCGCCCTGATTTTGGAAAGGATACGATAAGAGGAAGAGCCGGCGCTTTGGCCTGGAAAAATTTTAGAAAGGACATGGGGGAGACCTCCTTTAGATTATCAGAGCTGGCGCCCGAACCGCTGCCGGCCAGACCAACCCCATTACTGGGCGCCTAAGCCTACGGCTGATTCGAACACAAGGCAGAAATGCCGGCAAGAATTGCGATCCTCTGCGGGGCGAATTGGCCTTTACTATATCCCGGTTCGGAATGCCTTATGTTTTTTGGCCTGTTGCGACGAGTGTTCGACACGGGCGCTCCATTCAGCGATCCGTCGGCCGAACGCTTAATGCGGATCGCGTCGATGCGTATTCAGTGACGCGCTTTCGGACGACATGCACTAGCCACTCACTTTTGTGATCCATGGCGCCAGGATGGCCTCGGCCTCGCTCATCACCACGGACCAGGGGCGTTCCCGTTTCGAGACCAGCACGGCCGATGGATAGTAGGGCGTGCGGTCGCCCTCGACCGGCCAGGACCGCTTGAAGCCGTCGCCCAGAATGAAAACCGAGGGGATGCCGAGCGCGCCGGCCAGATGCGCTCCGGTATTGCTGATGGTCACCACGGCGTCCATCGCGGCAACCTGCGCGGCGAAAAGGTCCATGTCGACGAGCTGATCCACCGATCTGTCATGAAGAATGCGCTCCGGCTCACCGTTGGTCAGAACTTTCAGGTCGGTGTCGATCTGACCGTATTGCAGCGAGACGAACCGGAGGTCCGGTCGGCCGATCAGGTTACACCAGGCGGACAACGGCGGCAGGTCCTTGCCGGGATTGGAGCTGCCCCATGCGATACCGACCAGCGGTCGTCCTTCCTTCCGGTAGCGGGCGCGAAGTTCAGCGACCCGGGCCGGATCCGGCTTAAGGGGCACGAAATGCTCGCGGATCGTCGCCTCGTCGGTTTCGAAAACGGCAGTCAGATGCTGGACGCCGGCGAAGGCCTGCGCCTCGGCATAGACGGCCTTGCCGCCAGCGCCGACCGGCCGCACATCGGCAGTCGGAAAAGTGCGCTGAAAGAGCGGTACCAGGCGGCGCTCGACGAGGACGATCGAACGGGCGGCGCGCGCCAGGGCACAGCCGACGGAGCTCGCATGATGGATCGCGGTGGCCAGACCCTGCTTTTCGGTTTCCATCAGATCGATCAGCAGTGTCTGGCCAGAAATATCCTGGCCCAGCCACTCGCCATCGACGCGGCCGTTGACGATGTGGCGTCGTGCAATCCTGAGTTCGGCGGCTGCGCCATAGGCGCCCATCCGCATCAGCGCCTTGCTGAGCTCGTCGATCAGGTGGACCTCGCCCCTCGACTTCGCAATGGATCCAAGAGCCAGGGCTTTCGGCAGTGCCGCCGGCCAATCGCGGGACTCGACGCTTCGCCGATAATCCGCCATCTGATCGGCAATGTCGCCGTCACGCCAGCGAAGGAAGAGCTGCCGCCGGTGACGTCGGAACCAGACCTTGTATTTGTAGCCTGCAAGCGCGACAGCGCGGCGCAACCGGCCGAGAAGTAGGCTACCTTCCATCGCCAGCTCCGCCGATGATCTGCATGACGCGTCCGCCTGCTTCCTGCACTGCCGACGCCCAGGCTCGGCCGCCTTTTCGGACCAGTCGAACGCTCGGATATGCGGCGACGGTCTCGCCGAAGGCAGGCCAGGACAGTCGAAACCCGTCGTCGAGCATGACAATCGTCGGCACGCCGAGCGCTCCCGCCAGGTTGGCACCGGTATTGCTGATCGTCACCACTGCGTCGAGCGCCGCGATTTGGGCGGCAAAGCGGTCCATGTCCGTCAACTGATCGACGGAAGCGTCATGGATGATGCGGCCCGGCGCCTGGCGCTCGAACTCGGAGAGGGCCGGCCCGACATCGCCATATTGCAAGCTGACGAGGCGCCCCGGCAGGCTGGCGAACAGCGTCCGCCAGTCGTCCAGGGCCGGCAGATCCTTGCTCTTGTTGAGGCTTCCCCAGGCAAATCCGATCAGGGGACCTGGGCCGCCATCGAGATAGGTGCCGCGCAGCTCGGCAACCAGTCGGCGGTCCGGCTCCAGCGGAACGAAGGGCGCGCGTGCCGCCGGGTCGTCCGGCCAGAAATGCTTTGCGAGTGTCTCGAAACCGGCAACGACGTCGTCGTCCACCGCCGCCATGTCCTCTTCCCCTTCAATCCTGACATCGAGCGCAGGATATGTTCTGCGATAAAGCGGTGCCAGTCGCGGCTCGACGAAGACGATGCATCGACCGGCAGCCGCGACGACTGGACCAAGCAGCGACGCGAACTGGAAAAAGATTGCCAGGTCGCCTTCGCGACGATCGACGAGAAGCGTGCGACCCGCAAGATCACTGCCATCCCAATCGGGTCTGCCGCGCTGCTTGCTCGCCGCCATCAACTGCCAGATGCGATTTCCTCCGTCGAGACGCCTCAGTCCGCGCCCCGCTTTCTTGATCAGGCCGAGATCGCCAAGCTGCTCACCAAGCGCGCCAAGCGCCAGTGCATGGTCGCGAGCAGTTTGCCAGTCACCACGCTGCACGCTTTCCTCCATCAGCCTCATATGCCTTTCGGCACTTTCGTCGGCGTGGCGCGAGGGACGTCTAAGAAGTTCCTTTGCCCGCTCGAGAACCTTCTGCAGCCGCTTGCCGACGGCGCCCTGCGGGCGCAGATCGGCGGTTTTTGCTTTCTGAAGGATGGTTCGTCTGTTCTGCACGGCGATGTTCTATCGTCCTCGGGGAGCGTCGGAAAGCGTCGTCAGGATCGATGAGAGCCGCCGGCCGGCCTCGTCGAGCACCAGCGACCAAGGGCGCCCCTCCTTGCGAATGACAATGCCCTTCGGATACCAGGGTGTCCGGTCGCCGGTCACCGGCCATGCCGTCTGAAAATTATCGTCGATCAGGAAAACAGTCGGCACGCCAAGGGCTCCGGCAAGATGGGCTGCCGTATTGCTGATCGTCACGACAGCATCGAGTGCGGCGACCTGTGCCGCGAAACCGTCCATGTCGACCATCTGGTCGACGCCGTCGTCAAAGATCAGACGCGCGTCATTGCCGTTGCGAAGGCGCCGCAACGCCGGCTTGATCTGTCCGTACTGGAGCGAAACGAAGGTCGCTTGTGTCTGGGCGATGAACCGTGCCCATTCAGGAAAATCAGGCACGTCCTTGGTGTGGGATTTGCTGCCCCAGGAGAGGCCGACCAGCGGCAGATCCGTCATCGAGCGATAGCGCTTACGGAATGTCTCGACGTGTTCAGGATCTGCCCGCAGCGGCACAAAGTCGGCAGCAAGCTTTTCGGCATCGCGTCCGAACACCCAGGCGAGATCTTCGAAAGTCGCACGTTTGTTGGCGACCACATCCCGCTGCGCCGGGACCACGGTCGTCTTCGGGAACGTTCGCTGCAGAATTGGTACCAGGCGCGGCTCGACCCGGATTGTTGCGCTTTGCGCATAGGCAGCGGCAGCGCCGGCCAGTCGCGCGTGGCGGATAACCCGGCCAAGGCTGCGCGGGTCATCCTCCACAAGGTCGATCAGCAGTGTATCCGATCCGAGATTCTCGCCGGTCCACTCGTTCGCGCTTTTCCCTTTCCGCAGCCGGCGAGCGGAAAGCCGAAGCTCAGCTGCCCGCGCAAAGTTGCCAAGCCGTTCGAATGCCTGGCCCGCCTTCTGCATCAGCTCCGGGTCGCGATTATGATCGGCCGCGACAGCTATCTCATTGGTACCGGCTTCAAGGCCTTTCCAGTCCCTGCGAACGATCAGGGCCTCAACCTTGGCTTGCAGCTCAAGAATGGACTGCGGCTGCTTGGGACCCGAAAACAACCTGCGCACCGCCTTTTTGTACCGGCGCACCTGAAGGCCCAGTCCACCAATCACATACCGGACATAGGAACCGTGATAAAAGCTGGTCATCGGCCTTCAGCGCAATACGCTCTGCCGCAGCTTTTTGCCGCTTTCGACCATCGGATCGGGCGTCTCCAGGTGGAATATCGAACGATATATCTCGCTGTGCTTGGCAAGCTGGTCATGCGTTCCAGCATCGACAAGCTGTCCGGCGTCAAACACGAGAATACGATCGGCCGCCTTGATTGTAGACAGCCTGTGGGCAATGCAGATCACTGTGCGCTGAAATGTGTTGTCGAAGGCTGCCTCCATGACTGCCCGTTCGTTTTCACCGTCAAGCGCCGATGTCGCTTCATCATAGACGATTACCGCAGCGTTCTTGAGCAGGGCGCGTGCGATGGCGACGCGCTGTTTCTGCCCGCCCGACAGATTGGTGCCGCTCGGCCCGACAAGCGTGTCGAGCCCGTTTTCGAGCGCCGAAGCAAAGCTGGTGACCCGAGCGAGGTTCGCAGCGGACTCGATTTCCTGATCCGTGGCGTTCGGGCGGCCGTCGCGAATGTTGTCGCGGATCGAGCCTTCGAACAGGAAGACGTCCTGTGACACCAGTGCGATATTGTCGCGAACGTCGGCCAGGCTGATCTTCGAAATGTCCTTTCCGTCGATCAGGATCCTGCCCTTGTCCGGCTCCATCAGGCGCAGGATCAGATTGACGATGGTGGTCTTGCCGGCGCCGGAGCGGCCGACGATCGCCAGCTTCTCACGAGGTCGCACGTCGAAGGAAACACCCTCGAGCGCGGGGCTGTTGCCGTCATAGGAAAAGGCCACATCTTCAAACCGGATACCACCATCGACGTCGGCCAGGCGCTCGCCCGCGATTGCGAGGCGCCGCTGCTCGGGCGTGTCGATCAAATCATACATCTGCTCGACGGCGACCATTTGCTTCTGGATGTCGACATTGACCCGGGCCAACCGCTTGGCAGGCTCATAGGCAAGCAGGAACGCGGTAATGAAGGCCATGAATTCGCCGGGCGTCTTGCCGTTGCCGAGGGTCTGCCAGCTGGCGTACATAACGAAAAGCCCGATGATCACGCCGCCGCCGGTCTCCATCAATGGGCTCATCAATGCTGACGTCCGGTTGATCTGGATGCCACGTCTTTCCATCTTGCGGACGGCCTTTGCAAAGCTGGCAACCGCCTTGTCCTCGAGCTGGAAGGATTTGATGGTGCGGATGCCTTCGACGGCTTCCGTGCCGATCGACTGGACCTGTGCGGCCAATTCCGTCTCGCCCCTCGCCAGCGCCTTGAGCTTCCTGGTTATCGCGCCGACCGACAGGAACAGCATCGGCAGAACCGCCACGGATATCAGCGACATTACCGGGTCCTGCTTGACCATGACGCTGGCCAAGGCAATCAGGGTCAGCAGATCAGAGACGGCGCTGCTCGTGAGGGTGAGAATAACGGTCGCCCCGGCGCGCGCGTTGAACATGATCTTGGAGACAAATTTTGCCGGATGCTGGTTCGCGAAACGGCTGATCTCGAAATACAGCATTCGGGAAAATTGACGGTTTTGAAGGTCTGAAACGATAGCCCGGCGAATCTTCCCCGTGGTGATGGTCTGGCAGTAGGCAGCTATGCCCTTGACCAGGAAAATGCCGATGATGACGACGCTGATACCCGATACAGCGGCAGCGTCTCGCTCGACATAGATGGTGTTGATCATGACTTTCATGATCCAGGCCGCTGCCCCGGTCGCCGCAGCAGCAGCGATCGAGCACAGCAAACCTGTCACATACAGCATCTTGTGCGGCGGCAGATTTTCGCCAATCAGACGCTTGATCAGCGGATATGCTGGGCCCGTTGACACTCGTTTCTTTGCAATCATCTCGTCGCCGCCCGTTGCGATCCCGTCCGGTCTTTGTGTTGTCTTGAAGCGCGAAACGGTTTCGATCACCTGTCTGTGGCTTCGTTCCCGACCGCAGTCAATGCCGAACCGGATCCTTGCACGTCATCGGCTTACGACCGTCGGTTCCTTGCATACGAGCATAGCGGACCCAGCCACGCGGCTCTTGCGCCATTCGCCGTCGGCCGCGCTCTGCCCGGTCAGTGTTTCGCGAGGACCATGAGATGGCTTCCAAGAGGCGAGGTGTGATTGCTTTTGATTGAAAAGCCCACATCCGAAAGCACCGCGATCATCTCTCTATCCTTGCCAGGAGGAACGCGGGCAACGATCGTTTGAGCACGCCTGGCGATATCGCACAGCACGCGTCGCGCCTTGTCCGCGCCGAGGCTCCACTGCATGTGATGGTAGACCGCCAGCAGCATGACGATGTCATACTGCGGTTGGAGAACATTTTGCAGCTTCCGGCTGCCAAGATCGAGACAATCGAACCGGCTTTGAACCGGACAACCCAGGAAGATCATCCTGGCCGTCTCGATATGCGGCTTGAGAATGTCGATCCCATGGATCGAAGTCGGTCCTAGCTTGGATATCTCATAGGCGACAACACCCATGTTGCAGCCAACATCGAGAATGGACTTCCCGGCGTAGTCGACCTCTGCTGAGAACAGGCCGTCCAGTCGGTCGTCCCACGTTCCCTTGAATCTCTTTTGCTTATTTGACCACCACAAATCATTGTTCTCCAAAAGCGGCGCCGGACTGGTTTCCTTGACGGAGGACGACTGTGCGCTGGGCCTTGGCCCCGGACCAGTTGCTGGCGCGCAAACGACACTGTCCAGAACGTCCTGTAAACGTAACCGCGGGAGAAAGGAACTCCCGATCACAGCATCCTGCGAAGACGTTTCGGGAAGTTGACGAACACCAGCCCGACAGATCGACACATCGGTTGGAAACCGCAATGTCGCTTGGCGCCCCCTACCCGGGCCCTGCCCTCGAGTTCCTGAAACGTACGCCCTTTCGGCAAGGCAAGCCATGTTTGTTCTTGCTTTGTGCCGGCAGCTATGCTACTAATTTGCCTATGGTGCTGATTTGCACCAACGACCGTCTTGCCGCGAGATGCGGTTTTTCAGCCAGGCTCGATCAAAGCTCGCCCGCATTGCCGGGCTTTTTGGCCAATTAAGGTCGAGCGCCAGCCTTTTCGGCAGCTTCCGAGAAGGGAAATCGGAAAAGCAGCTTCCGGTTCTCGTCGCAGATTTCGAAGGAAAGGCCTGTCAGGACTGGGCTGCCGCTGAGCAGACCCTCGACCAGGATTTCCTTGGCCGAAGCCATGGCGTTGTCCTGGGCGGCAGACAGGCCATCCAACTCCCTTCGAAATTTTCCGTCAAACGGCCGTCATTGTTTCGGAAATGAAAAAATATCTCGCATGCCTGCTCCGGCTGGTTGGTTATGTCGTCGCGAGCGGTCTCAGAAACAGCGTTGGATTCGTACAGGACAGCACTGTACGATTTTGACATCGGGATTCATGGCATTCAGGCCTTCATGCGTCAGGTCGATCGAACAGCACCCCCAGCCCATGCTCGAACGCACATGCCGCAATCATGTCGTCCAGGGCTTTTCCGGAGACCGGGCAATTCGGCATGACAGCCGTGATCGCCATCTCAGCCGCTGCGGTGGAAACCTCATCGTGGCGCCTCTTCCTGGTCTCGATATATTGCTCGATCAGAATTTTCAGGCGCCGCGCTGCAATCTCGTCAACGACCATCGTTCTCCCTCGATTCGGCACAATGTCCGTCTTCCGGGTGAAAGGTCCGCTGCCATTGGGTAGCAGCGGACCACTCGGCTGGGTGACCCGATAGCCCGAGGCGGGGGTCTCGGACCGTCACACAATAGCTTCGAGAGGCCACTCGTTCCACAGAACGCTGCCGTTGGTAATATTCGTACACTGAACATTGCCGCAGGCAGTCCGCGACTGTGCGATTTTTCGGCTAAGCTGCCGTCGCCGGATACCGGATCAGCTCCGGCTTTGATAGCTGTAGATGCCTGCGCCGATAGCGACCGCTCCTACGGTGATCAGAATCGATGGCACCCCCATCAACGTCGCGACGATCCCCCAGACGATGGCGACGGCGATTGCGCCGGCAGTCCCCAGGACCAATCTAAGCCGTTTCGACATTATCCATTCCCCCAAAAGTGCATCTCTGGCCTTTTCCGGTCGAAATACCGCAATGCGGCACCATTGTCTGCCCTTCGTCCAACTTTCTATGCCGCCCCTGAGCACGACCGCTGAGGCGTAAGCGCTCCGTATGCGGCCCTGTTGCAAACACCCACTCGACAGCGGGGAAGCTTTGGGCGCTAGCCCGAGAAGCGAGGCGTCAGAAAGCGAGATATCTATGCAAAATTTTCGGAATTTACTCCGGTTCTCGATCATGGCGGTGGCGGCCACGACAACCGCAACCAGCGGAACAGGCGGTACCAGCGGCGGTGGCCACTCTACTTGACCATGCCGGCGACCTGGCGGCCGCCAACGGCAATCAATCCCTCATAACAACGGGAGTAGTAGCTTGACGCTCCAACCGAAATCGGCGACCGCGCCCCTCACCGGCCTCGCAGGATTGCTTGGTCTTGCGCTGGCTGTCGCGATGCTCGTCGACAGAAGCTGGCCTGTGCATTTGCAGGCCATGAACGCGTCTGTTCGCAAAGCGCATCGGTCGCCGATCGAGCGCTCCGGCTGAATGCCGTGCTCTGACGATCAGCGGCAGTTGGCGCCTATCGCCTCAACGCGTGATCGCGATGCCGATCCTCGCCGCTCATCGGCAACGGCCGATCGCCCTCGAGCAGGCGGGTGATCCGTGCGAAGCCGGTAAAAGCCTTTCGCGCTTCCTCGGCCGACATCCGGCCGGCCATGGCCGCAGCGCAGCAATTCACGGCGCACTGGTAAACCGGCCCGCGCCGCCCGGCCGGCCATTTTCGCAAGAATGCCATTGCTTCGGCAACGCTGTCGATCTCCTCCACGGGCTGTCCCTGTCCGCGCAAAATCCGCACGGGTGAAAAGAATTGCAAGCGGTCCATCATTTCCTCCCCGTCGACCGGATGCGTGCGATCGAACCCCACTAAACTCGCGAACCGGGCTTTGGTTCCCGGCAAAGAGGGCTTGGCTTGGAAAATGTTGGCGGACCAGACGAGCAGCGGTGGAAACGCCCCGCAGCCCCTATCGGATGACATCTTGCCCCAATTGGATGACATCTTGCTATGGTACGGGAACGTTAGCGCGGCTGATGCATTTCGATGCCACGAGCAGTCTTTTTTGAGGGAAATGCCAAGACATGAGAATAGCCCATGTGGCGCCGCTCCATGAATCCGTGCCACCCCGGTTCTATGGAGGGACGGAGCGCATCGTCTCCTATCTGACCGAAGGATTGGTCGAGCTTGGCCATGACGTGACCCTGTTCGCCAGCGGCGATACCAAGACCTCGGCAAAATTGGTGGCGTGTCGCGAGCGCGCGCTCCGTCTCGATCCGCGCCCGCACAAATCCGAAACCGCGGCGCATCTCGCGATGCTCGCCGAGGTGAGGAACCGGGCGCAACAGTTCGACATCATCCATTTCCATCTCAGCCACTTCCTGCATTTTCCTTTCTTCGAACACATGCCTGACCGGACGGTGACGACACCGCATGGCAGGCTCGACTATGTCGACCTGGCCCCGGCCTACGAACGTTTTCCGCGCTTTCCGATGATCTCGATTTCGCGCAGCCAGAGAACCGGGCTACCCATGGCCAATTGGCTGGCGACCATCCATCACGGGCTGCCGATCAATATCTACGAGCCGACTTTCGAGACGGATGCGGACGAGCCGTATCTGGCCTTTCTGGGCCGGCTGTCGCGCGACAAGCGCCCGGACCGTGCCATTGAGATCGCCTTGCGCTCCGGGTTGAAACTGAAGGTTGCGGCAAAGATCGGCGACGACGACCGCGCTTTTTTCCACGGCACGGTCGAGCCGCTGATCGACGGCGACCGTGTCGACTACATCGGCGAGATCGAAGAGGACAGAAAAGCGGAATTCCTCGGCAAGGCGGCCGGCCTGCTGTTTCCGATCGATTGGCCGGAGCCGTTCGGTCTTGCCGCGATAGAGGCTATGGCCTGCGGCACGCCGGTGATCGCCTGGAAATGCGGTGCCCTGCCGGAGATCATCGACCACGGCGTCACCGGTTTCCTTGTCGATTCAGTCGATGCTGCTGTCGCCTCGATACCGGAATTGCTGCGCCTCGACAGGCGACAGGTGAGAGCCGTATTCGAAAACCGTTTTTCTGCCACGAGAATGGCCCACGACTATGTGACTGCCTATGCGCGCCTGATCGGCACTCCCGGTGAAGCGAGAGCGTCCTGATCGGCGTCATTGTGGACGTTGGAAACGAAACGACAGAGCTTGTGACGTATGAATCAACTCGACGAGCGTAAGCTTGATCCCGCTGTAGCCCTTGCCTCGCTCGACGAGGTTGCGCCCCGGGAGCCGCACCGACTGTTCGCCCTCAAGCAAGGCGACTGCTTCGCGGTGGCCGACGCTTATGGCGACATCCGCGGCGCCGGCGACGGCTTTTTCCGAGACGACACGCGTGTGCTTTCGGAATTCCGGCTGACGATCGGTGGCCGGCAAATGTCGCTGCTGGGCGCATCGCTCAGCCAGGACAATGTGCTTTTCACCTCGAACCTGACCAATCTGCCGATCCAGAGTGTCGGTGGCCGCGACATTCCGCAGGGGGCGATCCACATAGAACGCGTCAGGCTGCTTTGGCAGGACCGGCTATTCGAGCGCATCACCCTTTCGAACTACAGCCAGGAATCGTCGGCCATTCGGGTTTCCTTGCATTTCGCAGCAGATTTCCGCGACATGTTCGAGGTGCGCGGTTCGACCCGGCTCAAGCGCGGAATAGCCCACGCCGCCGAGACCAGTCCGACATCCGTGGTGCTTCGATATGACGGGCTGGACCAGCTCGTACGCCTGTCGGCGATCTCGTTCTCGCAGGCGCCGGACAATTTGACCGCCAGCCGTGCGGATTTCTTGGTTGCGGTGACGAAGCGCAGCAGCGAGGTCCTCTATATCGAGGTCGGCCCGGAGGTGGCGGAGACACCCGACCGCGACCGTTTTCGGGCTGCCGCCGCCCGCGCTCGCTTCGGCATGCGCGCCAAACGCCGCCACGGTGCGACGGTGCACAGCTCCGGCCGCGTCTTCAACGACTGGATCGAACGCGCGCGCGCGGACGTGGCGTTGCTGACCACCGAGCTTGCGACCGGACCTTACCCCTATGCCGGCATACCCTGGTTCTCGACGGCGTTTGGCCGTGACGGGGTGATCTCCGCACTGCAGATGCTGTGGTTGAATCCTGGGCTGGCGCGCGGCGTACTCGCCTTTCTCGCCCAGCATCAGGCAACCGAAACGTCGCCGTTCAGCGATTCGCAACCGGGCAAGATCATGCACGAGACCCGCAAGGGCGAGATGGCGGCGCTGCGGGAGCTCCCGTTCGGCCGCTATTACGGCGGTGTCGATACCACGCCGCTCTACATTCATCTCGCTTGCGCCTATGCGGATCGTACCGGCGACATGGCGTTCGTCGACAGCCTGTGGCCATCGCTCTGTGCAGCGGCCGAATGGACGGAGGAGACAAGCCGCGCGACCGGCTTCGTTACCTACCAGCGCGGCGCCGAGACCGGCCTCGCCAACCAGGGCTGGAAGGACAGTTTCGATTCCGTCTTCCATGCCGATGGCCGCATGCCCAAGGGGCCGATCGCCCTGGTCGAGGTGCAAGGCTACGTCTTTGCTGCGTTCCGTGGGCTGGCAGCGCTCGCCCGCCGCCGCGGCGAGGACGACAAGGCCGATCATTGGGAGGAACGCGCCGAAACCATGCGCGCCGCGGTGGAACGCCATTTCTGGATGGACGATCTCAATTTCTATGCACTAGCGATCGATGGTGCAGGCGAGCTCTGCAAGGTACGGACGTCGAATGCCGGCCATCTTCTCTATGTCGGGCTGCCCGAGCCGGAACGGGCGCAGATGGTCGCCGATCAGCTGCTCTCCGCGTCGTTCCACTCTGGTTGGGGAGTGAGGACGCTGGCCGACGATGCGATATTCTTCAATCCCATGTCCTACCACAATGGTTCGATCTGGCCGCACGACACCGCCATGTGCGGTGCCGGCCTGGCACGTTACGGCGTGCGCGACAGCGTGGTCCGGCTGATGAGCGGCACGTTCGAATCGGCTGTCCATTTCAACATGCGGCTGCCGGAACTGTTCTGCGGCTTTACCCGGTCGCCGGGCGAAGCGCCGATCGCCTATCCCGTCGCGTGCCTGCCGCAGGCCTGGTCGGCGGGATCGGCCTTCATGCTGATGCAGGCCTGCCTTGGCCTCGAAATCGACGGCTGGAAGAGCGAAATCCGGGTCACCCGCCCAAGGCTGCCGATCGGCATCGACACGCTGACATTGCGGCATCTGGGTGTCGGCTCGACGGTGGTCGACCTCACATTCCAGCGTGTCGGCGACCGGGTCGTCGCCTTTCTCGCCGATCGGTATGAGGGGATGGTGCCGCTCATCGTGCGCACTTGATACCCGCCGCGCTGCGGCGCATCGAAATGACGCCCGGCATTACAATCGTCCGGAACCGATAGCCTCTTTGTGCGTTGCAAAAATGGGCAGCGGGGGATGCTGTCGTCGGCACACGGCAGCGAACCAGAAAAAAATAGAAACGGCTATCGGCCGGCCGGAGGCGAGATCACATTCCATGTCAGATTATACTGTAAACCTGCTCTGGGTTTTGCTGATTGCAAGTTTTGGCTTTTCCGCTTTTGCCATTCTCCTATCGATATCCCGCCAGCGCCGCGGCCGCGCAACGGCGGCCGCATACACGCCGAGCGAGGATGTCGCGTCGGAAGCGGCACGCAAGGTGCTGCGCGAGTTCGAAAAGAATGGCCAATCGGCCGATGCGGCACTGGTCACATGGTCGCCCGACACCTTGCGCAAGATCCTGGCCGACGACCTGCCGGACGCACAGGTCATCGTGGTGTCCAACCGCGAACCCTACATCCACAACATCAAGGATGACGGCGTGCAACTTTTAGTGCCGGCCAGCGGGCTGGTTTCGGCACTCGAGCCCATCACCCGCGCCTGTGCCGGCACCTGGATCGCCTATGGCGGCGGCACGGCAGACCGCCTCACCGTCGACAAGGACGACCGGGTGCAGGTGCCGCCAGGCAATCCGTCCTACACGCTGCGCAGGGTTTGGCTGACGGAGGAGGAATATCAGGGCTATTATCTGGGTTTCGCCAATGAGGGGCTATGGCCGCTTTGCCATATCGCCTTCACCCGCCCCGTGTTTCGCGCCGCGGACTGGGACGCCTACGAGGCCGTCAACCGCAAGTTCGCCGATACGGTGGTTGCCGAAGCCCGCAACGAACGGCCGATCGTGCTGGTGCAGGACTACCATTTTGCGCTGCTGCCGCGCATGATTCGCCAGCGCCTGCCGGACGCGATAGTCATCACCTTCTGGCATATTCCCTGGCCCAATTCGGAAGTGTTCAGCATCTGTCCGTGGCGTGAGCGGATCCTGGAGGGACTGCTCGGCAGTTCGATCATCGGCTTTCATACCCAATTCCATGCCAACAACTTCACCGAAAGTGTCGATCGCTTTCTGGAGAGCCGGATAGAACGGGCAGACGCGGCAATCTCCTATGGCGGACAGACGACCTTGGTCCACGCCTATCCCATTTCCATAGAATGGCCGGCCCAATTGCTGGCAAGTTTGCCGTCTGTCGAGGAGTGCCGCGCCCGTGTCCGCGACAGATTCGGCCTGTCAGCGGATACCAAACTGTGCATCGGAGTCGAGCGCCTCGACTACACGAAAGGCATTCTCGATCGCTTCCATGCCTTGGACGAATTGTTCACGAAATATCCCGAATGGATAGGCAAGGTGGTTTTCCTGCAGATCGCGGCGCCGAGCCGGGGGACATTGCCCGCCTACCAGCAACTCCACGACGAATGCCGCCGCTATGCCGACGAGCTCAACCGACGCTATGGCAGCGAGACATACAGTCCTATCCTGATGGTTGCCGAACATCATCGGCAGGAGCAGGTCTACGAGGTCTATCGCGCCGCCGACATCTGCATGGTCACCAGCCTGCATGACGGCATGAACCTTGTCGCCAAGGAATTCGTTGCAGCGCGCGACGACGAACAGGGCGTGCTTTTGCTCAGCACCTTCGCCGGTGCCTCGCGCGAACTGCTGGAAGCACTGATCGTTAACCCCTACGATGCGGCCATGATGAGCGAGGCGCTGTTGCAGGCGCTGACGATGACGCCGGAAGAGCAGCGCGAACGTTTGCGGCCGATGCGTGAGATGGTCCGCGACAACAATGTCTACCGCTGGGCCGGCAGCATGCTGCTGGACGCCGCGCGCCTGCGCAAACGCGGCGATCTCGACAGGGTGACCGGAACCGGCGAGCGCCCGCCATCGAACACCAACAACGTCATCTCGATGTTCGAGCGGGCACGGAAGGCAGCATCGTGAAAAGCTTTGAACAACCGCCGGCGTTGAACCTGTCGGAAGGGCAATGGGCGCTCTTCCTCGACATCGACGGAACCTTGCTGGAACACGCTGCCCATCCCGACGCGGTGTTCGTCGGCGAGGAATTGCGCAATCTGCTTGGACGCATCGAGCGGCGGCTGGATGGTGCGGTCGCTTTCATCACCGGCCGATCGATTCCCGCCGTGGACAAGCTGTTCCATCCGCTGAAGCTGCGGATCGCCGGACTGTATGGGCTAGAGCACCGGCTGACTCCGACGGGTCCCATCGATGCCGCCGACACGCCGGCCGACATCGCCGCCCTTGCCGACGAGATCGAGGCCGAACTGGGCAGCGGCAAGGTCTATGTCGAGCGCAAGGGGCCGGTCCTTGCCGTTCATACAAGAGCAGCACCGCAACTGCTTGCACCCGCAATCCAGCTCGTCGAACAGGCATTGGCCCGGCTTCCGAAGGGTTATCGGGTGCTTCCGGGAAACGCCGGCGTCGAGCTCATGCCTTTGGAAGCCGTCAAAGGTGCTGCCATCCGGCGTTTCATGGCCATTCCGCCCTTTGTCGGCCGGCGGCCGATATTCCTCGGAGACGATACATCGGACGAACACGGTTTCGAGGCGATCAATGAAATTGGCGGCATCTCCATCCGCGTGAAGCCGAACGGGCCGACGGCCGCAAACTATGCCCTCGACGATGTGACCGGCGCAATAGCCTGGCTCAAGGCCAGTTTCGAGACGTCGGCGGTCTCCGGTACTCGACCGGCCGACAAGCAGGCAGAGACCGAATCAAGGGCGAAGATCAACGTCGCAGCCACGGCATCGTCCGGTCGATAAGCGCGTTTCTCATTGAATGTCTTTAAGGCCAAAGCCGGCAAATCGTCTGCTTGCCGGTTCCCCTGCGTCAGGCTTAACCTGCGTGCCATGTGTGGAGGCGCGTGCGGTTGCAAGGGGAGGACATAGCAATGACCATACAAGGCGCATCACCGGACCTGTACAATGAGGATCTCGCCCCGGCGAAGGTTCGAAACTGGGGACCGTTCTCGATCTTCAACGTCTGGACGTCGGATGTCCACAGCCTGTGGGGCTACTATCTGGCGGCCAGCCTGTTCCTGTTTTGCGGCGGCTTCGTCAACTTCATCATCGCCATCGGTATCGGTTCGCTGATCATCTATGCGTTGATGAACATGGTCGGCTATGCCGGCGTGAAGACCGGGGTGCCCTACCCTGTCCTGGCGCGTGCCTCCTTCGGCATCTGGGGCGCCAACATACCGGCGCTGGTGCGCGCCATAGTCGCCTGCTTTTGGTACGGCGCGCAGACGGCGGCGGCCTCAGGCGCGATCGTAGCTCTGCTGATCCGCTCGCAATGGTTCGCCGACTTCAACCAGAGCACACATTTCCTCGGCCACTCCGGGCTCGAGGTGATCTGCTTCGCCGTCATCTGGGCGCTGCAGCTCCTGATCATCCAGAAGGGCATGGAAACGGTGCGCCGCTTCCAGGATTGGGCCGGACCGGCGGTGTGGGTGATGATGTTGATCCTGGCCATCTATCTTTGCATCAAGGCAGGCACCTTCGCCTTCACCAGCGACATACCGATGGATGTGCTGCTGGAAAAGACGAAGGACGCGGGCGTGCCGGGCACGCCGGGCTCCTGGACCTCACTGTTTGCGGTGGCGGCTATCTGGGTGACCTATTTCTCCGCGCTCTATCTCAACTTCTGCGATTTCGCCCGCTATGCGCCGGACAAGGCATCGCTGCGCAAGGGCAACATCTGGGGCCTGCCGGTCAATCTCATCCTGTTCTCGCTTGTCGCCGGCGTCACCACGATCGCTGCCTTCGACGTTTATGGCGAAGTGCTGCTGCATCCCGACCAGATCTCGGCGAAGTTCGACAGCTGGTTCCTGGCGGCGCTCGCAGCGCTGACTTTTGCGGTGGCGACGCTCGGCATCAATGTGGTGGCGAACTTCGTGTCGCCGGCCTTTGACTTCTCCAACGTTTTTCCACGCCAGATCGACTTCAAGAAGGGCGGTTACATCGCGGCGTTGATAGCGCTTGTGCTTTATCCTTTCGCGCCCTGGGAAGGCAGTGCTGCCTCGTTCGTCAACATCATCGGCGCGACGATGGGGCCGATCTTCGGCGTGATGATGGTCGACTATTACCTGATCCGGAAGGGCGAGGTCGATGTCGAGGCGCTCTACAGGGAGAATGGCGAATTCCGCTTCCAGGGCGGCTGGCATGTCAATGCCTTCATCGCCGCCGGCATCGGCGCGGTCTTCTCCTCGATCCTGCCCAACTTCACCAGTCTGCTGCCGTCATGGTGGGGCGTCTATGGCTGGTTCTTCGGCGTGGCAATTGCCGGCGTCATCTATTACGTGCTGCGCACGATGGCACTCGGTGCCGGAGCCAGGATAGCCAAGGCTTGAGCGATTCGGGGCGGCGCAAGCCGCCCCGTTCATTCTGCGACCATCTCGGCCAGGCGGCGTACGGTGTTCCAGTTGCGCGAGGTGCCGATGCCCAGGCGTTTCTGACTGACCGCTGCAAGCAGCCGCGAACTCGGCGTCTCGCGCGAAAAGACGATCCAGATGTCGCCGCCGACAATCCGCAGCTTCTCGCCCTCGCCGGCATAGGCCTCAAGCGCCGCGGCGGCCTCGTCGCGAACGGGCGCCCGCATCACGCGCACCGCCACCTGGTCCGCGGCCTCAGCCGATTCGGCTGGGAACGGATTGCCGGCCGCCAGCTTCAGCCAGCCGTCGGCGCGGCGCACGACGATGTCGACGTGGCGGCCGAAAGTCTTTGCGAACGCCGCCTCCAGCCGCTGCTCCAACGCCGCAAGTTCTGTTTCTTGCGCCTCGAAAACAAGATTGCCAGTCGCCACCAGCGTGCGCGGGTTATTCAGGCCCAGGCCTTCGGCCATCGCCTTCAGATCGGACATGACAACCCGCCGCCCCTCGCCCAGGACAATGCTGTAGAGCAGCGCGACGTAAGTTTGCATGGGCGGCTAGTCTAGACCAGCCGCGACTGCTCTACCGCCGCCTCGATGAAGCTGGCAAACAGCGGGTGTGGATCGAGCGGCCGGCTTTTCAGCTCGGGATGGTACTGCACGCCGATGAACCAGGGGTGGTCTGGATATTCGACCGTTTCCGGCAGCACGCCGTCCGGCGACATGCCGGCAAACACCAGGCCGCAATTCTCGAGCCGCTCCTTGTAGTCGACATTGACCTCGTAGCGGTGACGATGGCGTTCGGAAATCTGGGTATCGCCATAGATCTCAGCGATCTTCGATCCCTTGGCGAGGTCGGCCTGGTAGGCACCGAGCCGCATGGTACCGCCAAGGTCGCCGGTTTCCCTGCGCTTTTCCAGCATGTTGCCCTTCAGCCATTCGGTCATCAAGCCGACGACCGGCTCCTCGGTCGGGCCGAACTCGGTCGATGATGCGTGCTCGACGCCGGCCAGCGAACGCGCCGCCTCGATGCAGGCCATCTGCATGCCGAAGCAGATGCCGAAATACGGCACCTTGCGCTCGCGCGCGAACTTCGCCGCCAGGATCTTGCCCTCCGAGCCGCGCTCGCCAAAACCGCCGGGGACGAGAATGCCATGGACCTTCTCCAGCCACGGCGCCGGGTCTTCCTTCTCGAATATCTCGCTTTCGATCCAGTCGAGCTTGACCTTCACCCGGTTGGCAAGGCCGCCATGCGACAGCGCCTCGATCAGCGATTTGTAGGCGTCCTTGAGGCCCGTATATTTGCCGACGACGGCAATGGTCACTTCGCCTTCCGGATTGTGGATGCGGTTGGACACCGCTTGCCACCGTTCCATGCGCGGCTTCGGCGCCGGATCGATGCCGAAGGCGGCCAGCACTTCCGAATCCAGCCCTTCATTGTGATAGGCCATCGGCACGTCGTAGATGTGCGGGACGTCGAGCGCCTGGATGACGGCGCTTTCGCGGACATTGCAGAACAGCGACAGCTTTCTGCGCTCTTCCTTGGGGATCGGCCGGTCGGCGCGGACCAGCAGTATGTCGGGTGCAATGCCGATGCCGCGCAACTCCTTGACCGAATGCTGCGTCGGCTTGGTCTTCAGTTCGCCTGCCGTCGGAATGTAAGGCATTAAGGTCAGGTGGACGTAGACGGCGTTGTTGCGCGGCAGGTCGTTGCCGAGCTGGCGGATCGCCTCCAGGAACGGCATCGCTTCGATGTCGCCGACGGTGCCGCCGATCTCGCACAGCACGAAATCGTAATCGTCATTGCCGTTGAGGATGAAGTTCTTGATCTCGTCGGTGACGTGCGGAATGACCTGCACGGTGGCGCCGAGATAGTCGCCGCGCCGCTCGCGCTCGATGATGTTCTTATAGATCCGGCCGGTGGTGATGTTGTCTTGCTGGTTGGCCGAGCGGCCGGTGAAGCGCTCATAATGGCCAAGATCGAGATCGGTCTCGGCCCCGTCATCGGTCACGAAGACTTCGCCGTGCTGATAGGGCGACATCGTGCCGGGATCGACATTGAGATAGGGATCGAGCTTTTTGATGCGTGCGCGATAGCCCCGCGCCTGCAAGAGAGCCCCAAGGGCCGCCGCAGCAATGCCTTTTCCAAGTGAGGAAACCACGCCGCCTGTGATGAATACATATCGCGCCATGGGAGTCATCGCTTAACGCGGCCGAATTGATTCCGCCAGAGAAAAAACCGCCGCGAAGGCTTTTTCCCAAGAAGGCGCTCTGGTCGTTGGCGTATCAAAACAAAAGGGCCGGCGAGGCCGGCCCTTTTGGCACGATCTGTCAAAGCGTCAGATGATGACGACTTTGGTGCCTACTTTCACCCGGCGGTAAAGGTCCATGACGTGCTCGTTGATCATGCGGAAGCAGCCATTGGAGGCGCTGGTTCCGATCGACTGCGGCGCGATGGTGCCGTGAATGCGCAGGTGGGTATCCTTCTTGCCGTCGTAAAGATAGATGGCGCGCGCACCGAGCGGATTGTCGCCGCCGCCGGGCATACCGTCCTTGTATTGGCCATAGTGCTTGGGTTCGCGCTTTTGCATATCCAGCGTCGGAATCCAGCGCGGCCATTCCTGCTTGTCGCCGACGGCAACCGTACCCTTGAACTGCAGGCCTTCCCGGCCGACCGCGATGGCATAACGGCGGGCGGTTGACGATGATTCGACGAGGTAGAGACGGCGAGCGCTGGTATCGATGACGATGGTGCCCGGGTTGTAGCCAGTGAATTCGACCTCCTGCGGCACGAATTCCGGCTTGACCTTGAACTGCCGCTTGGCCTGCTTCCTTTCGAGTGCGGCGTCGAGCGCGCGTGTTTCCGGAAGCAGCGACATTGACGACGAAGTTGTGCCGCCGAACAGTCCCGCGAACAGCCCGACGCTCTGCGGCTTCTGCCCCACCGGTTCGCTGCGCAACTCGCCATTGTTGCCGGTCAGGGCAACGTTCATGGCCTCGGCCGGGATCGGCTCGGCCGACTGGATCGGCGCAATCGGTTCGATGATGTTGAGGGTCTTCTTCTTCTTGGCTGGCGTAGCGTCAGCCACCTTCGCCGCCGCGAGCGGCTGGCTCTTCTTGGCAAGGAATGCCTGCCGTTCCGCATCGGCTTTGGCTTTCGCCGCCTCCCGCATCGCCAGCTTCCTGGCTTCGAGTGCTTTGGCGCGAGCGGCTTCCTTGTCGGCTGCGATCTTGGCTTCGATCTTGCGGATCTGCGCAAGGTCGTCCGGCGTCGGATCTTTCTTCTTCTTGAGAAGCTTCAATTGCGCCGCATCGCTTTTGGCAGCGACGTTGACGACGTCGGTTGTTGCTGCGGCTTTATGGGCCGAGTTTGCCGTCGGCATGGCCGCGTAAGCGGGCGCACCTAGGCTGAGCACGGCACAAAGGCCGGCAAAAATGAAGCTGCGAAGCTGCATGGGGAAGATCCGATCGTTCAATGCTTGTTGCCCACGGCATCGCCCGGCGCCCCCCAAGGACGCCGAGAATGCCGCGTGCAACCTATAATCGATTAGCCGGAAGCGCCTCAAGCGCGCGGTGCGGTCGAATCTTCGTGATCGTGCGGCATTTGCCGCGACTGTGTTCAAACGACAACAGATCGCGGCATAAGATGCCCGATTACTGGTTGGGGACCTGCGGCGTGGCCGGCGCGGTGGCGCCGTTTGTCGCTGGCGGCGTCGCCGGAGCGGTTGCCGGCGGCGTCGTTGCCGCGCCATTGCCGGACGGCGGGGTCGGCGCCGTGGTGCCCGAAGGCGGCGTCGGCGTCGTGGTTCCGGGCAATTGGTTGAGTACGCCCTTGCCTGCCCCGTCCGAGGTCGCCGGCACGCGATCGAGAATGTCGATCGGCTTCTCGCCATAGCGCGCTACGATCGACAGTGTCAGCGAAGTGACGAAGAAAGCTGCGGCCAGGATCGCCGTCGCCCGCGTCAGCGCATTGGCGGCGCCACGCGCGGTCATGAAGCCCGATCCGCCGCCGATGCCGAGGCCGCCGCCTTCGGAGCGCTGCAGCAGCACCACGCCGACAAGCGCGAGCACGACCATGAGGTGGACGACGATCAGTACGGTTTCCATAATTTATCCTGGCAAGGCCTGGTGCGGCCGCTGATTTGGAGGCGGCTCAATACAATGCTTTGACGGCATTTCCAAGCCCGTGGCCGGAATATGGGAAGCAATGCGTCCTTTGCAACGATTTCGGCGCCGGCCGTCCGCTCAAATGCAGCAAGCAGCCTTGTATCAAGCGATGTTTCGATAGGCTTCCGCGATGCCGAGGAAGTCCGCCGCCTTTAGGCTGGCGCCGCCGACCAGCGCGCCATCGACATTCCTGACGCCTAGCAACTCGACGGCGTTGGACGGCTTGACCGAGCCGCCGTAGAGAATGCGCATCTTGGCCGCCGTATTGCCGAGCTTCCGGGCCAGTTCTTCGCGGATATGCGCATGTGCCTCGGCGACGTCGGCGGCGGTCGGGGTCAAGCCGGTGCCGATCGCCCATACCGGCTCATAGGCAATGACGGTGTTGGAAGCCGTGGCGTTTGGCGGGACCGAGCCAGCGACCTGGCGCGACAGCACGTCGAGCGTGGCTCCTGCTTCGCGTTCGGCTCTTGTCTCACCAATGCAGATGATGGCCACCAGCCCGGCACGCCATGCGGCGGAGGCCTTGGCCTGCACTAAGGCATCGTCCTCCTTGCGATCGGCGCGGCATTCGGAATGGCCGACAATGACATGGCTGGCTCCAGCATCCTTCAGCATCTCGGCCGAAATGCAGCCGGTATAGGCGCCGCTTTCCTCGGTGTGGCAATCCTCTCCGCCGGCCCGCACCGGTGTGCGCGACAGAATCTCGGCGGCGTGCGCAAGTAAGGTCGCCGGCACGCAGAGCACCGCTTCGGTCTCGGCGTCGAGCCCGCTCATGAAGCCGTTGCCGATCATCCTGAGCTCGTTGAGCGAGGCGCTGGTACCGTTCATTTTCCAGTTGCCGGCGACGAGCGGGCGGATTCCAGGCGTCATGGGATTGTTTCTCCGGGCAATTTCCAGCTGGCCCTCACTATCAAAATCAGGCCACAAAGCAATCGACAGTGAGCAGGAAGGGCGCTATTGCGCTTGTTTCAGACTCGGCGCATGCGAAATGCGCAAAAATCGGAAGTACTCATGCTTGGTATGTTGAGAAGTGCGGCGGGGACCTGGGTCGCGAAACTGCTGCTGTCATTGTTGGTGTTGAGCTTCGCCGTCTGGGGTATCTCGGGACGGCTGATGGGCGGTCTTGCCGGCCATGACGCCGTGATCACGGCCGGAGGCACCAAGGTCTCTATCAACGAATACCGCCTCGCCTACGATCGCCAGCTCAGCGTCATGTCGCAGCAATTCGGCCAGCGCATCAGCCGTGAGCAGGCGACGGCGCTCGGCATCGACAACCAGGTGCTGGCGCAACTCGTATCGGGTGCCGTCCTCGACGAGCAGGCCCGCAAGCTCGGCCTCGGCCTGTCCAAGGACCGGCTCGCCGAACTGACGCGTGAAGACCCGGCGTTCAAAGGGCCTGCCGGAACCTTCGACAGGAGAACGTTCGAGTACCTGCTTCGGCAGATCGGCATGCGGCCGGAAGACTATTTGAAGAACCGCGCCCAGGTCGCGGTCCGCCAGCAGATCGTCGAGGCGGTTTCGGACGGCCTCAAGGCCCCTGATACATTCTTCAAGGCGGTCGCGCTCTATCGCGGCGAAGATCGCACCATCGACTACCTGACCTTGCCGAAATCGCTTGTCGAGCCGATAGAAGCGCCGTCCGACAGCGTGCTTTCGGCCTATTTCGAGGAAAACAAGAAAACCTACGCCGCTCCCGAATACCGCAAGTTCTCCTATGTCAGGCTCGAGCCGGAAGACATCATGGATTTGAGCGCGGTGACCGACCAACAGGTCAGCGACGACTACAACAAGAACAAGGCGCGCTACACCACGCCGGAGATGCGCACCATCGAGCAGCTTGTATTCAAGACGCCTGATGCCGCAAAGGCGGCGCTCGATTCGCTCAGGACCGGCGCGACCTTCGACAAGATCGTCGCCGCCGAGGGCAAGACCCCGGCCGACACGCTGCTCGGCACGCTGGCCAAGGACAAGATCGCTGACAAGGCGGTCGCCGACGCTGCCTTCAAGCTCAACGTCAATGAGGTCAGCCCGGTCGTACAAGGCGCATTTGGTCCCGTTCTGCTGCGCGTCACCGAGATCAAGCCGGAAGTGGTGAAGCCGCTGGCCGAAGTATCCGAGCAGATCCGCAAGGACCTGGCACTGGGCGAGGCAAGCCGCATCTTGCTGGACGTGCACGACAATTACGAGGATACGCGCGCCTCGGGCAGTTCGCTCGCCGAGGCAGCCGCCAAATTGAAGCTGAAGGTCGTCACCATCGACGCCATCGACCGCACCGGCCAACGGCCGGATGGAAGCATCGTCAAAGACCTGCCGGAATCGCCGGCGCTCATCAAGGCGGTGTTCGAATCCGAACCCGGAACCGACAATGAAGGTCTCACCACCGCCGATAACGGCTTCGTCTTCTACGACGTGAGCGCGATCACGCCGGCCCGTGACCGCACGTTGGACGAAGTCCGCCAGAAGGTCGTGGCCGACTGGACCGCGGCGGAGACCACCAAACGGCTCACCGCAAAAGCACAAGAGCTCGAGAAGCGTCTCAAGGCCGGCGCCACGCTCGAGGTGATCGCCGGTGAGCTCAAGCTCGAAAAACAGACCAAACGCGGCGTCAAGCGCGATGCTGACGACGTCGATTTCGGCAAGGAAGGGGCCGCCGCGATGTTCGGCGTCGGCGAAGGCGGCACCGGGCTGATCCCCTCGCCCACCGGCGACGGACAGATCCTGTTCAAGGTTGCCGAGGTATTCGAGCCCGCCGGGGCCGACGCCAGCTCAGTACCCCAGGACGCACAGAAATCCTTCACATCCGGCATGTCCGACGACCTGCTCGACCAGTTAGTAGCGCAGTTGCAGACGCAATATGACGTCCGCATTGATCAGACTGCCGTAACCCAAGCCCTGGCCAGATGAGCGCACTGAAGATCCACATCGCCAAGGTCGCCGCCGGCAGCGCTCTTTCTTTCGAGGAGGCGCGCGAGGCCTTCGACATTATCATGTCGGGCGATGCTACTCCGGGCCAGATAGGCGGCTTCCTGATGGCATTGCGCGTGCGCGGCGAGACCGTCAGCGAGATCGCCGGCGCTGTCGCCACCATGCGCGCCAAGATGCTGCGCGTCGAAGCCCCCGAGGGCGCCATCGACATTGTCGGCACCGGCGGCGACAATTCGCACAGCGTCAACATTTCGACCGCATCCGCCTTCGTCATCGCCGGCAGCGGCGTGCCCGTCGCCAAGCACGGCAATCGCGGACTGTCCTCGCTGACCGGCGCCGCCGATGTGCTGATCGCATTGGGCGTCAAGATCGACATCCCTCCGGAGACGGTCGGCCGCTGTATTCACGAGGCCGGCGTTGGCTTCATGTTCGCTCCGGCGCATCACCCGGCGATGAAGCATGTCGGCCCGACCCGGGTCGAGCTCGGCACCCGCACCATCTTCAACCTGCTGGGCCCGCTTTCCAATCCGGCCAGTGTCAGACGGCAGATGATCGGCGTGTTCCTGCCCGAATGGATCATGCCGGTGGCAGAAACGTTGAAGGAGCTTGGCGCCGACCACGCCTGGGTCGTCCATGGCGACGGCTATGACGAGATCACCACCACCGGCGAAACGCAGGTCGCCGAATTGGCCGGCGGCGAGATACGCAGCTTTGTGCTGACCCCGGAAGCAGTCGGGCTGACGCGTCACACCAAGCACGAGTTGCGCGGCGGCGACGCCGCCCACAACGCCCAGGCACTGCGCGACATGCTGGGCGGCGCCGCTGGCGCCTTTCGCGATACGGTGCTGATGAATGCCGGCGCCGGGCTGGTGGTAGCCGGCAAGGCGACGACGCTTGCCGACGGCATGGTAACGGCGGCGCAGGCCATCGACAGCGGCCGCGCGCTGAAAGTGCTCGACAGGCTGGTCGAGATTTCGAACGGTTAAAACCATGTCCGACATCCTGCGCAAGATCGAGGCTTACAAGCGCGACGAGATCGCGGCGGCCAAGGCACGCGTGCCATTGGTCGAGATCAAGGCACGGGCGACGGATGCCGACGCGCCGCGCGGATTTCTTTCCGCCCTTGAAGCAACGCGCAAATCCGGCGGGTTTGCGCTGATTGCCGAAATCAAGAAAGCTAGCCCATCCAAAGGCCTGATCCGCGCCGATTTCGATCCGCCGGCGCTGGCCAGGGCCTATGCGAAAGCCGGTGCCGCCTGCCTTTCGGTGCTGACCGACACACCCTCTTTCCAAGGCGCGCCCGAATTCCTCACCGCTGCGCGCGCTGCCGTCGAGTTGCCTACCTTACGCAAGGATTTCCTGTTCGACCCCTATCAGGTCTACGAGGCCAGGGCATGGGGCGCCGATGCCATCCTGATCATTATGGCCAGCGTCGACGACGCGTTGGCAAGAGAACTCGAAGCGACAGCTTTCGGGCTCGGCATGGACGCGCTGGTCGAAGTGCATGACGAGGCTGAAATGGAACGCGCGCTGCAGCTGTCGTCGCGGCTGATCGGTATCAACAACCGCAATCTCCGGACCTTCGAAACTACCCTGGAGACCTCGGAACGGCTGGCAGCGATTGTGCCGGCCGACCGCCTTCTGGTCAGCGAGAGCGGTATCTTTTCGCATGACGATTGCCTCCGGCTGGAGCGGAGCGGCATCGCCACTTTTCTGGTCGGCGAGAGCCTGATGCGTCAGCAGGACGTGGCTGCGGCAACGCGCCTGCTGTTGACGGGCAAGGCGCCGGCAGAGGCGGTCTGAGATGGCGCCCGCCCTCACCCATCTTGGCGCGCAGGGCGAAGCCAACATGGTCGATGTCGGCGACAAGGCTGAGACGGTGCGCACGGCAGTCGCGGAAGGTTTTGTCGCGATGCGGCCCGAGACGCTGGACGTGATCCTCGCCGGCGACGCCAAGAAGGGCGACGTGCTGGGCACCGCGCGCATTGCCGGCATCATGGCGGCCAAGAAGACGCATGAGCTGATCCCGCTTTGCCATCCGCTGCTGCTGACCAGGATATCTGTCGATATCGAGCCGGACGTCGCACTGCCCGGCCTGAAGGTGACGGCATTGACCCGCGTCACTGGCAAGACCGGCGTTGAAATGGAGGCCTTGAGTGCCGTCTCGGTCGCTTGCCTGACCATCTACGACATGGCCAAGGCGGTCGACCGCGCCATGGTCATCTCCGGCATCAGGCTGGTTGAAAAGACCGGCGGTAAATCCGGCGACTACAAGATCACCGGGGCCACCGAGGCAGGCCGCTAATGGCGCTGGTCCCAGTTGCCGAGGCGCTCGAGCGCCTGCTGGACGGAGCAGTTGCGCTGCCGGGCGAACGTGTCGCGCTGCTGGATGCCGCCGACCGCGTGCTGGCGGAGCCGGTTGTGGCGCTCCGCACCCAGCCGCCGTTCAACGCCTCCGCCATGGACGGCTATGCCGTGCGGGCGGCTGACATCGCGTCCCTACCCGCAAGGCTTTCGGTGATCGGCATAGCGCCGGCCGGACGCGGCTTTGCCGGAACGGTGCAGCAGCGGCAGGCCGTGCGCATCTTTACCGGCGCGCCGCTTCCCGAAGGCACCGACACTATCGTCATCCAGGAGAACGTCCGCGACCTCGGCGGCGGCAGCGTCGAAGTGACAGAGCCGACGGTGCAGGGGCGCAACATCCGCCGCCTTGGGCTCGATTTCGCCAAGGGCGATGTCCTGCTGCCCAAAGGCCGCCTGCTCGATTCGGCCGCCTTGTCGCTGGCGGCATCGGCCAATCACCCCGAGGTCGGCGTGGTCAAACGGCCGCTGGTCGCCATCATCGCCACCGGCGACGAATTGCTGCCGCCGGGCAGCGAGCTTGGCCCCGACCAGATCATCTCCTCTAACGCCTATGGTGTCGCTGCCGCCGCACAGTCGGTCGATGCGCGGGCGCTCGACCTCGGTATCGCGCCGGACCGCAGGGAGGCGATCGCGGCATTGGTTGAAAAGGCCGTGAAGGCTGGCGCGAACGTCATCGTCACGCTGGGCGGTGCCTCGGTCGGCGACCACGACTTCGTCCATGACGTGCTGACCGGGCAAGGCATGACGCTCGATTTCTGGAAGATCGCCATGCGACCGGGCAAGCCGCTGATGTTCGGGCGGCTGGGCGACGTTCGCTGCATCGGCCTGCCCGGCAACCCCGTGGCGAGCCTGGTCTGCGCTCAGCTCTTCCTGAAGCCGCTGCTGGCACGGCTCGGCGGCCGCGCCTTTCAGCAGGATATCCGTCGGGCACGGCTCGGTGCTGCCATGCCGGCCAACGATCTCAGGCAAGATTATGTGCGGGCTGTTGTCACAGACGACGCTGGTGCGCTCGTGGCGACGCCGTTCGGCATCCAGGACTCCTCGATGCTGAAAATGCTGGCCGATGCCAACGGGCTGATCGTCCGCGCGCCGTTCGCGCCTGCTGCGGCGGCGGGCTCCCCCTGCGACGTGCTGATGCTACGCTGAACCTGCCTCACTCCGAAATCAAGGTCCGGGTCAGCGGATGGTCTGGATCGGCCAAACCGTCGATGATGTTGAAATGATGCCGGTCGGGCTCGACTACGGAGCTGGTCGCGGCACCCAGGCCGATCCAGATGTTGGCCAGCAACGCGCTCTGGCGCAGGAATTCGGCGCGCTCGCCGCCGCCGGCCCAGCAGGTCAGGCGGGCCTTTTCCATCGGGCGCAGCAGCACCGGACTTTCGGCCTGCGCCTCGGCCTCATCGATCGCCAGCGTCTCGTTCATGCCGGTGCGCATGATCGGGCGCAAATCATGCACCCCCGAGATCGACACCACGTGACGAACGCGCCGGACCACTTCGGGCGCCAGCGGCGTCGTCCTGGTAACCATCCGGCTAACAAGATGGCCGCCGGCCGAGTGCCCGGTCAGCATCAGCGGCCCTGCGACCATCGCCGCCGCCTTGCCTATCGCCGCGCCGACTTCCTTGACGATGCTGCCAATGCGTATCTGCGGACAGAGCGTGTAGGACGGCATGGCAACTGCATAGCCGCGATCAACAGCGCCCGCGGCAAGATGTGACCAGAAACTCTTGTCGAATGCCATCCAGTAGCCGCCATGGACGAACACCACGACCCCCTTCGGCTTGGTGGCCGGCAGGAAAAGATCGAACCGGTTGCGTGGGTTATCGCCATAGGCCAGGTCGAGCCGCGCCCTGCCCTCGGTCGAAAGCGCCTCGCGGAAAACCTGCGCGGGCTCGACCCAGGCCGCCGGCCAGCGATCGCTGCCGGCTATGTTGGCGCCGTTGGCATAGGCGTTGTCCCAATCGGCAATGTGACGTTCGAACACCCGGCGCCCTCCCTTGCAATATGGCCTTGCAACCTAGCCGCGAGCATCGCGCGGCGCGTCGTCGCCAGCCTCACGATTCCAGCTCTCGCATGAATCTCAAGTGACAGCCGCCTTGATGGCGAAGCGCGCATCCTTCCACGCACCGGTGCGCAGGATGTCCTCAAGCACTTCGACGGCCTGCCAGACATCGGCATAGCCGACATAGAGCGGGGTGAAGCCGAAGCGCATGGTCGATGGCGCGCGAAAATCGCCGATCACACCACGTTCGATCAGCGCGCGCATGATCTGGTAGCCATGCTCATGCATGAATGAAATCTGGCTGCCGCGTTTTTCCCCGTCGCGCGTGCTTTCGAGCGTTAGCCCGTAAGCGCCGCACTTTGCCTCGACAAGCTCGATGAACAGATCGGCCAGTGCGATGCTCTTCTTGCGCACCGCAGTCATGTCGACATCGTCCCAGACGTCGAGCGCGCCCTTCAGCGTGCGCATCGAAAGGATCGGCTGGGTGCCGCACAGAAACCGGCGGATGCCGGTGCCGGCCGCATAGCCTGGCTCGAAGGCGAAGGGCCGTGCATGGCCCCACCAGCCGGTGAGCGGCTGCTGGATATCGGAAAGATGCCGCTCAGCCGCATAGATGAAGGCAGGCGCGCCCGGGCCGCCATTCAGATATTTATAGGTGCAGCCAACGGCAAAATCGGCGTTGGCTTTGTCGAGTTCGACTGGCATCGCGCCGGCGGTGTGGCAGAGATCCCAGACGATCATCGCCCCGGCTTCCTGGGCCCTGCGCGTCAGCGCCGGCATGTCGCGCAGTTCGCCCGATTTGTAGTTGACGTGGTTGACCAGCACCACGGCGGTGCGTTCGTCGATCAGCTCCTCAATGGTCGGCGCGTCGACCCCCGAGAGGTGCAGCAGCGCATCTTTTCGCGTCGAAACCACACCCTCCGCCATGTAGAGGTCTGTCGGAAAACTATCGCCCTCGGCGACGATGGCCTGCCGCTCCGGTCGCATGGCCATGGCTGCGTGCAACAGCTTGTAGATGTTGACCGACGTCGTGTCGCAGACCACCGTCTGGCCGGCCGCGGCGCCGATCAGGCGCCCGAGCTGGTCGCCAAGTTCAAGCGGCATGTTGAACCAGCCGGCCGTGTTCCATGCGCGGATGAGATCATGCGACCATTCTTCGGTCGCGGCCTTGTACAGTTCATCGAAAGCGGCACGTGAAGCAGCTCCTAGCGAATTGCCGTCGAGATAGATCACTCCTTGCGGCAGCACAAAGCGGTCACGTATCGCGCCCAGCGGATCCGCGGCATCCATCGCCTTTACGGCCACGAGATCGGGAATTCCCGTCATGATTTGCCTGCTCCCCCAAAATCCAACGCAACGCCGGACACGCATCAACTGTTCTTCCATTACCGGGTAGCGCGTAGCAAGGCTCCACCGGCGAGAAGCAGCAGGCGGTGGAAACCGGGACTTAACCCCGAGGTTGGCGCTTTGAGTTCGTTTCGTTCACGGTGCATTGACCAAACCGCACATTCGATAGGGGTTCACTTCCGTGCCCTTTGCCGGCGGACGGCCGATGCCAATGCGCCCTTCCGGGACGCCAGAAGGGCGCAAACGAAAGCAGAATCAAGGCGATGAGGCTCGCGGCGGCGAAAATACGGTACGCCGGTAGGGGACGTCGTTTGTTTCCCGAGCCTTAACGTATTCATTAAACTTTAAACAGTTGCGGAACACAACTGGAACAGATAGTGTCTGTTCTGGGTTTGTTTTCTGATTCTGTTGGGGGTCGCTATGCTGACACGCAAACAACACGAACTGCTTATGTTCATCCACGAAAGGTTGAAGGAAAGCGGTATCCCACCTTCCTTCGACGAGATGAAGGAAGCGCTCGACCTGGCTTCCAAATCCGGAATCCACCGACTGATTACGGCGCTGGAGGAGCGCGGCTTCATTCGCCGTTTGCCCAACCGGGCCCGTGCGCTGGAGGTACTACGCCTGCCTGACTCGATCGCCCCCGGCCTCAATGCGGCACGCAAGTTCTCGCCGAGTGTCATCCAGGGCAGTCTTGGGCAAGGTGCCCCTCGGCAGGGCAAGCCGACATCGTCGCGCGTCCCTGCAGCCGGCAATGACGATGATGTCGTCGCCGCCGTTTCGATCCCGGTAATGGGCCGCATCGCCGCTGGTGTGCCGATCGATGCTATCCAGCACCAGACGCATTCGATTTCGGTGCCGCCGGATATGATCATGGGCGGCGAGCATTATGCGCTCGAGGTCAAAGGCGATTCGATGATCGAGGCTGGCATTTTCGACGGCGACACGGTGATCATCCGCAACGCCGATACGGCGAGCCCCGGTGAGATCGTGGTGGCCTTGGTCGACGAGGAGGAAGCGACGCTGAAGCGGTTCCGCCGCAAGGGCGCCTCGATCGCCCTGGAGGCCGCCAATCCGGCCTACGAGACGCGCATCTTCGGACCAGACAGGGTCAAGGTGCAGGGCAAGCTCGTTGGGCTGATCCGCCGCTACTGAGTTGCGCCCTTGGTGCCGGCTTTTGGATTGTCGGCCCTGCGGTATGGCGGCAGGCCGCGCGCCGCGCGTGAAAATTTCCGCTGCACGTGCCAGGGCCGGTATGATTTTTCGACGGCGAAGCGGATTTCGGCGCGTGTTGCCGCTTGTGGATCGAAATAGACGGCCGCACTTCCCGCGCGCGCCAGTTGCCGTTTGGTGACGACGAGGACCAGCCGGTCGTAGTAGCAGGGATTATGGGCGGTGGCGTCGTCGATGACGATCAAGCTGGCGAAGGCGCAGGCTGGCCGTGCGGTATCGCGGTCCTTGGCTTGCGCAATGATCGCGCCGGATGGATGCCTGGCGAGGCAGAGACCGTCCGTGCAAATGAACGGCATGCCCGGCGGTAGGTCGGCCGGATCGGCAATGTCGAATTGCGGATCGTTCTTTCCAGGTGTTTCCGGCGCGACGATAGCCTCTGATGTGAGCGCGCGTTTCCAGTTGTCGATGGTGAACTCATTCGGGCGTGCCCGGTTGACCGCGAGCTCACCGCTGCCGATCGGCAGCGCGACCAGCCGTGCGTCCTCCGAGATCAATACGTCGGGTACGCGCGTCTGCGTTGTCGTTAGCAAGCCAGCGAGCGCAAAAGGAATTGCCGCGAGCCGCAACCAGGTCGTCGCCATGCTGGCAATGACGAGGGCGATCGTCACCAAAAGGACAGATCTCAGCGAAATCAGTCCGACCGCATCGATCGGCGAGCGCTCGGAGATCCACCCGGACAGGGCGATCATCGCCGTCAGCCCGTTGCCCATCACGTAGAGGAAAGGCCCATCCGCGCCGAACGGCATCGCCAGCGCGCTGAGCACGGCAAAGGGCATGACGACCAGTGAGACGATAGGCATGATGGCCAGATTGGCGAACAGGCTGAGCGGCGCTACGCGCTGGAAATGCCATATGGCGAAAAGCGCCGTGGCGCTCCCTGCAATGATCGAGGTCATCGCCAGGCCGCCCATGCCCAGCAGGACCTTTCGAGTGGCCAAGCGTAGCGGCGATCGCCGGGGCGGCGGCGTGGTGGCCCTGCCGGTGCGGTAATCGGACCAGCCGGCATAGGCGCCGACAAGGGCCGCCGTCGCGGCGAAGGACATCTGGAAGCTCGGACCGACCACCTCGTGCGGCGACACTACGATGACCGCGATGGCCGAGATCGCCAGATTGCGCATGGTGAGCGCGGCCCGGTCGAACAGCACGGCGATGAGCATCACCGCCAGCATGATGAAGCTGCGTTCGGCCGCCACCACAATGCCGGAAAAGACGAGGTACGCCGCAATCGAAAAAAGCGCGGCGGCGGCGGCATATTTTTTGACCGGCCGTCGCGATGAGAAGTCGGGAAACAGCGCAAAGGCACCGCGCAGCAGCGCCATGATGGTGCCGGCGACCAACGCCATATGCAGCCCCGAGATGGAGATGATGTGGTAGATGCCTGTACGCCGCATCGCTTCGTTGATCTCCTCGGGAATGCCGGCGCGCACGCCAACGATCAGCGCAGCAGCAATCTCGCCCTCGGCGCCGCCGATGCGGCTGCGGATATGGTCGGCGATGGATTCGCGCGCGTCTTCGATCGCGGAAGAAAGCCGCGCGGCAAGCGGCATGCTGCCCGACGCCACGACTTTCGGATTCCCGAGAAAGAAGCCGCTGCCGCCGATGCCCGCGAAATAGCTGTCGAAGGAGAAATCATAGCTGTCGGGCCGCACCGGGCCGGTCGGCGGCAGCAACCGCACATAGCCGGCGATCTCGGAACCAGCGGCCAGCTCAGCCGGTATCTTCATCGCCGAAATGCGGACCCGTTCCGGCATGTAGCGCAGCGTCGGCCTGGCGGTTGAGATCACATCGATCGTCAGCCTGATGCGGCCGCTAGCCATGGGTTCGTACGATACGACGCGACCCGTCAGCCGCGTCGAGATTTCAGAACCGAGCACATGCGTCCCGACACGCCAGGTCTCGAACTTGGCGGCAAGCACGCCAAGCGCGCAGAGCAGCGCCACCATGAAGCACAGGCGGGTTCTGGGCCATGACCGCGACATGACGGCACAAAGGGCCGCGAGGAGCACGATTGCGATCGGCTGCGGAAAGGCTGGCTCCGCCGACAGCGCGAAATATACGACCACCCCGCATGCGAGGAACACCGGCACCAGCAGGAAGGCGACGCCACGGTCGAGTTCCAGGCCGGCTGCCGAGGTTACGCTGTTGCGGATGCGGGACGGTGACGGGAGGCGGAAACGCCGGCGTAGGCGCACGATGGGCTCGGACGCAGGCACCGGAACCGTTGCTAGGTCGCTGGCCGGCAGCGACGGAGCATCGAAGCGCGGAGCGGGCAGCAATGCCGGTGCCGGCAGGACAGGCAGGGGAGCGGCGAACAGCAAGCGTTCGCTGACGCCGCTGCCAGCGTCCTCGCCCTCGCCCGCACCACGGCCTCGCACAGCCATCGGGTCTGCCCCTTGCGCCCTCGACCTCCTATGCTACATGAACGCGCAACGCGCGAAAGTCCGCAAACCCACTTCCTTGGCCCGCCTGAGAGTTCCATGCCCGATAAGGTCGTCACCCGTTTTGCCCCCTCGCCCACCGGTTATCTGCATATTGGCGGCGCGCGCACGGCGCTGTTCAACTGGCTGTATGCCAAGCACACAGGCGGCACGATGCTGCTGCGCATCGAAGACACCGACCGCGAGCGCTCCACCGATGCGGCAACCGCGGCCATTCTCGACGGGCTTTCCTGGCTTGGCCTGACATGGGACGGCGAGCCGGTGTCGCAGTTCGAGCGTGCGCCGCGCCATCGCGAGGTGGCCGAGGAGCTCGTTCGCATGGGCAAGGCCTATTATTGTTATGCGACGCCTGCCGAGCTGGAAGCAATGCGCGAGAACGCACGGGCCAAGGGGCTGCCTCCCCGCTATGACGGACGCTGGCGCGACCGCGACCCGTCGGAGGCGCCGCCCGGCGCCAAGGGGGCGATCCGCATCAAGGCGCCGACAGACGGCGAGACGGTGGTGCATGACCGCGTCCAGGGCGACGTGCGTTTTCCCAACAAGGATCTCGACGATTTCATTATTCTGCGCTCGGACGGCAATCCGACCTACATGCATGCCGTCGTTGTCGACGATCACGACATGGGCATCACCCACATCATCCGCGGCGACGATCATTTGACCAACGCCGCACGCCAGACCGTAATCTACCAGGCCATGGACTGGGAGGTGCCGTCGATGTCGCATATCCCGCTGATCCACGGTGCCGACGGCGCCAAGCTGTCGAAGCGGCACGGCGCGCTTGGCGTCGAGGCCTATCGCGCCATGGGCTACCTGCCGGAGGCGCTGCTCAACTATCTGGCGAGGCTTGGCTGGAGCCACGGCGACGATGAGATCATGTCGATCGCCGACATGATCGCATGGTTCGACATTGGCGATGTCAACAAGGGCGCCGCCCGTTTCGACTTCGCCAAACTCGAGGCGCTCAACGGCGTGCATATGCGCCGGATGAACGACGCGGCGCTGCTCGACATCTTCATCGCCACTCTGCCCTATCTCGAAGGCGGCCCGGCAATCGCCGCCCGCCTCGACGACAGACGCAAGGCGCAACTGCTGGCCGCTTTGCCCGGCCTGAAGGAGCGCGCCAAGACGCTGGTCGAACTTGTTGAAGGGGCTGCATTCCTGTTCGTCGAGCGGCCGCTGCCGGTCGACGAGAAGGCGGCGGCGCTGCTCAGCGGTGAGGCGCGCGCGATCCTGCGGGGCGCTCATGCCGCACTGGCCACGGTTTCGGACTGGTCTGCCGCCTCGGCTGAAGCCGCGATCCGCGACTACGCGCAGGCCGGCGGCCATAAACTCGGCGCTGTGGCCCAACCTTTGCGCGCCGCGCTCACCGGCAAAAGTACCTCGCCAGGTGTCTTTGATGTGCTTGCCGTGCTGGGCCGCGAGGAAAGCCTGGCGCGGATCGCTGATCAAATCGATTAGCGAACTGGCCCAAGAAGATTGGCATTGAAAGGTGTGTTTCGCAGTGCAACATTGGGCCTTGGCCTAATCTGGCGCGCAGATACAATTGCGGGCGCAAAATGTGCATAGTCCGATGCTTTTGACGTGTTGGGTTCAGATATTTTGCCTTTGCCGGCCTGAGGAAACAAAAAGGAGTTTGCTATGACCGAACCTGCGACGAAAATGGAATTTGGCGGCAAAACCCAGGCATCGACGGCAAAGCTGGAGCTCGGCGGCAAAACCCATGAATTCAAGATCCGAAGTGGTTCGGTAGGACCTGACGTCATCGACATCGGTTCGCTCTACAACACCGCCGGCGTCTTTACCTACGATCCCGGCTTTACGTCGACGGCGAGCTGCGAATCGGAAATCACCTTCATCGATGGCGATGCCGGCATTCTTTTGCACCGCGGCTACCCGATCGACCAATTGGCCGAGCACGGCGACTTCCTCGAAGTCTGCTATCTCTTGCTCTATGGTGAACTGCCGACCAAGGCGCAGAAGGACGATTTCGACTACCGGGTGACGCGCCACACCATGGTGCATGAGCAGATGTCGCGCTTTTTCACCGGCTTCCGCCGTGATGCGCATCCGATGGCGGTGATGTGCGGCGTGGTCGGCGCGCTGTCGGCCTTCTATCACGATTCCACTGACATCTCGGATCCGTATCAACGCATGGTCGCCTCAATGCGGCTGATCGCCAAGATGCCGACAATCGCGGCGATGGCGTACAAATACCACATCGGCCAGCCGTTCATTTATCCGAAGAACGAGCTGAATTTCGCAGCCAACTTCCTGCATATGTGCTTCGCCGTGCCTTGCGAGGAATACAAGATCAATCCGGTGCTGGCGCGCGCGATGGAGCGCATCTTCATCCTGCACGCCGATCACGAACAGAACGCCTCGACTTCGACCGTCCGCCTGGCCGGCTCGTCGGGCGCCAATCCCTTTGCCTGTATCGCTGCCGGCATCGCCTGCCTGTGGGGTCCTGCACATGGCGGCGCCAACGAGGCAGCCCTGAACATGCTGGGCGAGATCGGCCATGTCGATCACATCCCGGAATTCATTGCGCGCGCCAAGGATAAGAACGATCCGTTCCGATTGATGGGCTTTGGCCACCGCGTTTACAAGAACTACGATCCGCGCGCCAAGATCATGCAGAAAACCGCGCACGAAGTCCTGGGCGAGCTCGGCATCAAGGACGATCCGCTGCTCGACATCGCCATGGAGTTGGAAAAGATCGCGCTGACCGATTCCTATTTCATCGAGAAGAAGCTCTACCCCAACGTCGATTTTTATTCCGGCATCACTCTTAAGGCGCTGGGCTTCCCCACCACCATGTTCACCGTACTGTTCGCGGTCGCCCGCACCGTCGGCTGGATCGCGCAGTGGAAGGAGATGATCGAGGATCCGCACCAGAAGATCGGTCGCCCGCGCCAGCTCTATACCGGCGCGCCGGAACGGGATTACGTGCCGATCGCGAAGCGGTGAAGGTAGCGAGTAGCGAGTAATAGCTGAAGCAGCTGGCCGTTACCGCCAGCACCATTTCCTACTCGCTATTCATTATTCACCCATTCCTCACCATACCCATCACCACCTCCGCAGCAATCTCGCCTGACGGCTTGGCGGTTGCCATACGCCCGGCAATGTCGGCAAAACCCTGCTTCTGCCAAGTGCGGTAGGCGGTATCGGAGAACAGCGCTTCCAGTTGCCGCGCCAGATAATGCGGCCGCACATATTGATTGTAGTGTTCCGGCACAACCGGCCGGTCGGCAATGAGATTGGGCAAGGCTGCGCTCCATACTTTGATCAGCGGCTGCGCCATGCGCATGACCGGATCGAGCCGGTAGCAGGAGATCATCGGCACACCTGCCAGTGCAAGTTCCAGCGATACCGTCCCCGACGCGATCAGCGCCGCATCCGCCTTGCCGAAGGCCTGCCATTTGCGTTCGGCATCAAGGATGATCTCCGGCTTCTCGTCCCAGCTCGCAACCGAGGTCCTGACGAGGTCGGCGACGTGCGGGACCGTCGGCAACAGCAGGCGCAAGCGGTGCCCCCGCACCCGCAGGATCGACACTGTCTCGCCGAACGGCCCGACCAGGCGTCGCACCTCGCCGCGACGCGAACCGGGCAATATAAGCAACGTTTTGACGTGATCTGCGGACAGGTCACGCGGCTGCGCCTGCGCCCTGGTGGCACTGATTATGCCCGGATCGTGTGCAAGGCGATGCCCGACATAGGTCCCGGGCGGCCCGCCCAGGCGAGCGAGTTCCTTCACCTCGAACGGCAGAATGCAAAGAATGTGATCGACATACGGTTTCATCGCCGCCGCCCTGCCCGGCCGCCAAGCCCACACGCTCGGGCAGACATAGTGGACGATCGGGATAGTCGGATCGGCGGCACGCACCTTTTTGGCGACGCGCAGCGAGAAATCCGGACTGTCGATGGTGATAAGGCAATCGGGCTTTTCACCGGAAATCGCGTTTGCCGTCTGGCCGATCCGCCGCATCAGGCGCGGCAGGTCGCGCAGGATGGCGCTAAGTCCCATCAGCGCGATCTCGCTGCCGTCGAACAATGGCGCCAGGCCGAGCGCCTGCAAATGGCGGCCGCCGATGCCGACAAGCCGAACGTCGCGCCCGGTCATGCGCTTTAACGCCTGCACAAGATCGGCGCCAAGCAGGTCACCGGACTCCTCGCCGGCGACGATGGCTATCTTCAACGGCCGCTCATTCGCCATGCGCCGGCTCCGCAGCAGGCAGCCCGATCACGAACAGGCCGAGCGCATTGGCACGCCCGATGGTGGCGGGACCTTCGAGCACCAGCGAGCGGCCGGCTTCTACGGCAATGCCGGCCAGTCCGGCGGCATGCGCCGCCTCGACGGTCAGCGGGCCAATGGAGGGCAGGTCGGCACGCAGTTCCTGACCGGGCTTAGCGCATTTGACCAGGACACCGCGCGTCCTGCCCGCCAGCCTGCCGTGCCCGCGCAACTCCCTTGTCCGCTCGAGCAGCCCGTCAGTCCCTTCGACGCCTTCCAGCGCAATGGCGCGGCCGCCGACCGCAACAGCCGCTTGGCCGATATCCAGCGCGCCGATGGCTTTTGCCGCCGCGTGCGCCGCCTCGATGTCGCGCCAGTCGGCTTTGCGTGGCGCCGCCTTGGTCAGCAGTCCTTCGGCGGCGACCAGCTCCGGCACGATCTCGTGAGCGCCGACGACTTTGATGCCGCTGCGCTCGATCCTGCGCACGAACAATTTCAGCACCGTATCATCTCCCCGAGTTACACCGACGAAGAGGCTGGGCAGCCAGGCGAGCAGGCCCAAATTGAGGCGCATGGCGCTCAGCCTGGGGCGGCGCGTGATATGACCCGCGGTCACCAGATGCGTAACGTGATGCCGCTTGAGGATCGGCAACAGCGAGCCGACGTCTTCCAGCCTCAAGGTTGCCTGCTCATAGGCCTCGAAATCGGCTATGCGATCGACCTCGCCCGCCGCCATCACGATGAAGGGCAATTTGCCTTGCCGGGCGAGCGCTCGGGCAATTTCGACCGGGAGGCTGCCGCCGCCGGCGATGATGCCGACCTTGGCATCTGGCGCGAGATCAAGGCCCTTTCCGGCAGCCTCAATCTTCGTCATCTGCTCTCAGTCTTCATCATCGGTATCGTCGCCGTCGCCACCCTTGAGCGACGGCACGGCATAGTGCCGCTTGCCGCGACCGGCGATGAAATCGACGATCTTCATGGCAGTCGGCGACGAGGCGAACTCCGCCTTGGCGAATTCGATGTTTTCGCCGACGGTCCGGGAGCGATCGAAGATCGTCTTATAGGCTTTGCGCAGCAAATGGATCTCCGAACGTGGCAGGCCGGCGCGCTTCAGCCCAATGATGTTGAGGCCGCGAAGGCTGGCACGGTTGCCAACGGCGATGGCGTAGGGAATGACGTCGCCGACGATCGCCGAGCAGCCGCCGAGAAAGGCGTTATCGCCGATGCGGACAAACTGATGAACCGCGGTAAGGCCGCCGATGTAGACATTGTCACCGACTTCGCAATGCCCGCCTAACGTCGCTTGATTGGCGAAGGTGGCGTTCTTGCCGACCACGCAGTCATGGGCAATGTGGGCATAGGCAAGGAAATTGCCGTTGTCGCCGATCGTCGTTTCGCCGCGGCTGGAATCGGTGCCGACATGCATGGTGACGCCTTCGCGGATCGTGCAGTTCTCGCCGATCACCAGCGTGGTACGGCCGCCCTTGTGCTTGGTGTTCTGCGGTGGTCCGCCCAGTATCGCCATCGGATAAACCTTGGTCGATGCACCGATGGTGGTCGCGCCAATCACCGAGACATGGCTGACCAGTTCGACGCGGTCGCCGATCACGGCATCAGGGCCGACGTGACAGAAGGGCCCGATGCGGGCGCCTTCGCCGATTTGGGCGCCTGCCTCGATGACCGACGATGGATGGATGACTGTCTGGATTTTCATTAGCATTCGTTTGTCAGCCGCTTGCGACCATCATCGCCGAGATCTCGGCTTCCGCCGCCTTGGCGCCATCGACGAGGGCCTCGCAAGCGAATTTGAGAAGATTGCCGCGTTTCTTGATTTTCTTCACATGAATTTTCAGCTGGTCACCTGGAACGACCGGCTTGCGGAACTTGGCATTGTCGATGGTCAGGAAATAAACCAGCGACGGCTTTTCCGTACCAAGGCTGCGGATGCAGATGGCGCCGGCCGTCTGCGCCATCGCCTCGATGATCAGTACGCCGGGCATGACCGGCTGGTCGGGGAAATGACCTTGGAAATGCGGCTCGTTTATGGTGACGTTCTTGATGCCGATTGCGGATTCGTCGCCATCTATGTCGACAATACGGTCGATCATCAAGAACGGATAGCGGTGCGGCAGGAGCTTCATCAGCCGCATTATGTCAACCGCTTCGAGCGTCGCCGCTGCGATGTCAGCCATTTCCCCCCTCACCCTGTTTGCGCGTCCGTGCAAGTCTGCGCAAGGCCGCTATCTCGCGCATAGCTTCCGCCATCGGCTGCGCCGGATATCCTCCCCAAATCTCACCGGCAGGCACATTGCTCATAAACCCGCTTCTTGCCGCAAGCTTGGCGCCGGACCCTATGGTCAAATGATCCGCAAGGCCGACGCCGCCACCCATGGTGACGTTGTCGCCTACCGTCACAGAACCGGAAATACCCGAAAGCCCGGCTATTATGCAATTGCGGCCGATGCGAACGTTGTGCGCGATCTGCACCAGATTGTCGATCTTGGTACCCTGGCCGATGATCGTGTCGGACATGGCGCCGCGATCGACGGTCGTATTCGACCCGATCTCGACGTCGTCCTGGATGATGACGCGGCCGATCTGCGGAACCCGCTCCGGACCCTTGGCGCCGGCCACGAAGCCGAAGCCATCCTGGCCGATCCTGGCGCCGCCATGAATGATGACGCGATTGCCGATCAATGCATATTGCACGCTGGCGCCTGGACCGACATAGCCGTCGCGGCCAATCTGGGAGGAAGGACCGATAACCGCATGAGGGGCAATGACGGTTCCGCTGCCGATGGCAGCGCGCGGTCCGATGACCGCGCCCGCTTCGATGATCGCACCGGGCTCGACATGGGCGGTCGCATCGATATGGGCGTGCGGCGAGATACCGGTTTCGCCGGTCATCGGCCCAGGCGTTGCAGCCGCCGGGAAAAGCAGGCGCCCGACCATTGCGAAAGCCTGCTGCGGGCGCGGATGCACCAGAACCGCGATGCCCGCCGGCGCCTTGGCGGCAAATTCGGCAGGGCAGAGAACCGCTGCCGCCCGCAGTGACTGCATCAGGGCGAAATTGCGCCTGCCATCGACGAAGACAAGGGCGTTCTCGCCGCCTTCGTTGGCGGGAGCCAGAGCGTCGATCGAAACATCGGAGAGAGCGGAATCGACAAGCATCGAGCCGGTCAGATTCGCGACTTCGCCGGCCGTATACCGGCGTGAGGGCGCGAAGAACACCGGATCGGTCATTCCAGAAGCAATATCCAGCTAGCGCATGACCCCGAAATCGGAAATCGATCCTCGGAAAGGATCATGCGCAAATCAAGTTGCTACAACGTTCTTTGAGCGTCCGATAGGACGCACTGCGCTGTAGTGTCGGATCACTGACATCCCGATCCAAACGAGCCGGAAGCATCGTTACCCGCACATCAGAAGCGGGTCGATATGCCGAAGTTGAATTCCTGCACGTCGTCGGTCTTTTCCTTCTTGACCGGGATCGCATAGTCGATGCGAATCGGGCCGAAAGGCGATGCCCACATCAAGCCGACGCCGACAGAAGCGCGCCATTCCATGCCGGTCGTCGACTGATTGACGAGGTTGGAGGCAATCTTGCTGCCGTAGAGCGTTGCCGCATCGGCGAATACCGCGCCGCGCAAACCGAAGCTTTCCGGGATGACCGGCAGCGGGAACTGCGCTTCCGCCGAGGCATTGAAGTAAGTGGTGCCGCCGAGATGGTCATTGCTGTTGTCCGAGGCAACCGGACCGATGCCGCCATATTCGAAACCGCGGATCATGCGATCGCTGCTCTGGAAATGGTCGAAGACACGCAGGTCGCCGCTGCCATATCCCTGGACATGGCCGGCACCGCCAGAAATGAGGCCTACCAGATCCAATTGTTCGGACAACGTCTGATAAATGCTGCCGCGCGCTGTCACCTTGATGAACTTGGCGTCGCCGCCCACGCCAGCCACTTCCGTGCCGACGTTGGCAAAAATGCCTTCATGGGGATTCTTCATGTCGTCAATAGTATTGTAAACTAGGCCGAGACTAACCGACGATTTGAGCCACGGACTCTCTTCGACACCGTTTATAATCGCCTGGGAGACATCGCAGGTGGCAGGGTCGCAGTTCTCGTCGAACTCATACTTCTCCTGAGCGATATTATACGCGAGCTGAGTCGAGATGTTGTCGGTAATCGGCAGACCGAAGCGCACTGTCGCGCCCGTCGTGTCGCTATCGTAATGGTCATAGTTTCGAGTCTGCTTGTAGATGTCGAATCCGGCAGCGATACGGCGACCAAGGAAGTACGGTTCGGTAAACGAGAAGCTGTAGTCGCGCGAGTTCTTGCCGCCGCCAGCCGCCACCTTGATGAATTGGCCGCGGCCGAGGAAGTTGCGCTCACTGATTGAACCTTCGACGGACGGACCAGCCGTCTCGCCACCAGTCGAATAACCGGCACCGACCGAGAACTCACCGGTCGATTTCTCGACCACGTCGACCACCAGTACGACTTGATCAGGCTCAGAGCCCGGAACGGTGGAAATCTCGACTTTCTCGAAATAATCAAGCGCTTCCAGCCGCCTCTTCGCGCGCTGGATGAGAACCTGATTGAAAGCGTCGCCTTCGCTGACATCGAACTCGCGGCGAATGACGTAGTCGCGCGTCCGATCGTTGCCGCGGATCTCGATGCGCTCGATATAGGCCTTGGTGCCCTGGTCGATCGTATAAACGACAGAGATGGTGTGGTTTTCGAAGTTGCGGTCACCGCGCGGCGTCACCTGGGCAAAGGCATAACCAGAACCGGCGACCTTTTCGGTCAGCGCGATGATCGTGTCCTCGACATCCTTGGCGTTATAGACATCGCCCTTGTGGGTCTCGACCACCGATTCAAGCGACTTGCTGTCGACCTCGGGGATCGTGCTTTCGACGCTGACGTCCCCAAACGTATACCGCTCGCCCTCCTGCACCGTGATGGTAACGGTGTATTTGTTGGTTGTGTCGTCGAGTTCGCCGACAGCCGAGACGACCTGGAAGTCGGCATAGCCGTGATTATAATAGAAGCGGCGCAGCAGCTCCTGGTCGGCGCGCAGCTTGTCCTCGTCATAAACATCGTCGCGCAGCACGAACGACAGGAAGGACGAGCGCTTGGTGGAGATGATGTCCGACAGACGGCGGCTCGAATAGGCGCTGTTGCCGACGAAATTGATCGCCGCAATCTGGGTGCGGCCGCCTTCGTTGATGTTGAAGACCACGTTTACCCGGTTGTCGCCGAGATCCATGATCTGGGTGGTCACGGCGGCATCGTCGCGGCCGATACGCCGGTAGGCGGCCTTGACCGCCTCGACATCGGCGTCGAGCTGTTGTTGCGAGAAGGTGCCGCGCGGCTTCAATTGCACCGCGGCTGCAAGCGCGTTGTCCTTGAGCTTCTTGTTGCCCTGGAACAGCACCTGGTTGACGACCTGGTATTCGGAAACCTTGATGACCAGCGTCGATCCGACCTGGTTGATCTGCACGTCCGAAAACAGCCCGGTGCCAAACAGCGCCTTGACCGCATCGTCGATGTCGGAGCTGGAAAACGCCTTGCCGGGCTTGATTGTCACGTAATTGCGGATGGTGTCCGCGTCGACACGCTGATTGCCGGTGACTTCGACTCTGGAGACGACAGCCGCCTCGGCGGCCGATGTGGCAACGAACTGCACTGCGAGCGCGCCTGGTACAACCAGAGCAGCGGACATAGCCACCGCGGACGCGGCGCTCAGAAACTTGGATGCTGCCTTCATCGGGCTTTTGTACCTTTTCTCGAAGTCCCCACGGCGAGAAAACCGGACGTGCGGTAATTTCCCCTACCGTATTAACCGGATTTTCCCTACACGCAAGGCTTCTGGTTAATTTGTATTTACTTAACCCTGTGGCGTGGCTTTCGCGTCACGCATATCCCCACGCATGGTAAACGGCGTCTCAACATTGGTCGCGCTGAAGCCAAATTTCTTCATGATTTCAGCACCCAAACAGATCGTTCCAGAAAACAAAACCCATGAAGCCGAGCACCAGGATGAGGCCGCTCCGATAAGCCATTTCCATCATCCGTTCGGACACCGGCCGTCGGATGACAGCTTCCACGCCGTAGAACAGAAGATGCCCTCCGTCGAGGGGGGGAATCGGCAGAAGATTGAGAATTCCTATCCCGACTGACAGATATGCAACAAGCTGGACGAGCAATTCGAAGCCGAGCTTTGCCGCCTGGCCCGACATCTTGGCGATCTTGATAGGCCCGCCCAGCTGGCACTTGTCCTCGCGGCCAACAACGAAACGCTGCAGGAACTGGCCGGTGCGCTGGATGACGTGTCCGGTTTCCTGGACGGCCGCCCCGACTGCCCCGGCCGGGCTGTAGGTGATCAGCCGCGGCTGGCCGAGTTCCTTGTTGTTGACGACGCCGATCACGGCCACCTGGGCTTTGTTGCCCAATGCGTCTTGTTGTTCCATCAAGCGCGGCGTCGCCGTGACGGTGATTTCCTTGCCGCCGCGTAACATAACGAAGGTGATGCTGTCGCCGGCGCGGCCCGAAACCAGACGCTGGACGTCGGCAAAGGTCTCGACCTTGCTGCCGTCGACGCTGACGAATCGGTCACCGGACATGATGCCGGCCGCCGCTGCCGGACTGCCTGCGGTGACTTCAGCCACCATCGGCTCGTAAACCGGCCGACCATATATGGAAAACAGCACGGCAAAGACGGCGATCGTCAGCAGGAAGTTGAACAGCGGCCCCGCCACGACGGTCGCCGCCCGCTTCCAGATCGGCTGCGTGTGGAAGGCAACCTTGCGTTCGTCGTCGCTCAGCGCCTCGACCTCCTCCGAGCTGGGCTGGCTCGACGTCGCGTTCATATCGCCGACGAACTTGACGTAGCCGCCGAGCGGTATGGCGCAAAGCTTCCAGCGCGTGCCGCGGCTGTCGTTGAAGCCGATGATCTCAGGGCCGAAACCGATCGAAAAGGCTTTTGCGCCGATACCGCACCAGCGGCCGACGAGGTAATGGCCCATTTCGTGGACGAACACGACCACGGTCAGCACGAACAGAAAAGGCACCAGCGTGCCGAGGACAAGGCCGTCCGTGCTGAAAACCGCGTGAAGAATCTCGTTCAATTCATGCCCTCAAATTCATCCACGGCGCAGATCACGCCGCGACTGTGACATCAATCCAGGCGAATCCATGACGCAGCCCCGCGCCGGCTCACCGACGATGCCGTTCAAACCGGAAACAGCCCCTGTGCCGGATGGTCGGCGGTCGCGGAAATCCAGCCGATGACGTATAGGGCGAAAGCCGCCGCGACAAGCCCATCGACCCGATCCATGATGCCGCCATGGCCGGGTATCAGCGTGCCGGAATCTTTACGGCCGTGGCGTCGTTTGACCCATGATTCGAACAGGTCGCCGGCCTGCGCGACGATCGAAAGCACCAGTGCGACCACGCCAAGCACGGCGAGGTTGCCCGTTCCGGCTACTGCGGCCAGAAGCAGACCGGCCACTACGCCGCCGACCACCCCACCGAGCGCCCCGCTCCGCGTCTTGCCGGGCGAGATCGACGGCGCCAGCCTTGGGCCACCGACGGAGCGGCCGACGAAATAAGCAAAAATATCGGTCGCCCAAACCACGGCGAATAGGAACAGAATGGCCAGCAGCCCTGAATGGTCGCCATCACGCAAGAAGGCCAGCGACAAGCCCGACACGGCCGCATAGGCAAGGCCGCATGCTTCCCACGGTCCTGCCTTGCGCATCGTCGCCGCGATGGCAGTGACAGCAACCAGAGCAGCGACGAGCGGCAGCAGCAAAGACGCAGGCAGGCCGGCGACGAGGGCACCAATAAAGACCACGATCAGCGCCTCGGGCAGAAAGCCGAGACCTGCCATAGCACCAGCACCTGCCGGGGCAACGGGGCGGCTCATCCGCGTCCACTCGTAGAAGATCACCGCCGCCATGGCAGCGCAAAGCAACCGGAAGGGCAGTCCGCCGAGCCAGGTCAGGCCAAGCGTGACGATGGCAAGCACGACGGCCGAAATGACCCGGAGCTGGAGGTTGCTCATTCCTCAGCCTGAGGCGACATCTTGGGCGGCAAGTCCGCCGAAACGGCGCTCGCGGCCGGCGAAATCGCGCAGTGCATCGGACAGGTGCTCGCGACTGAAGTCGGGCCAGTAGCAAGGCAGAAAAACGAGTTCACTATAGGCAGCCTGCCATAACAGGAAATTCGACAACCGAAGCTCGCCGCTGGTGCGGATGACCAGTTCCGGATCCGGAATGCCCTCTGTATCGAGCGAGCTGGCAAAGGACTCGGCCGTGATCGCCTCGCTGTCGATCTCACCGCGCGCCACCGCTGTGGCGAGCTTGCGCGCCGTGCGCACGATCTCGTCGCGGCCGCCGTAATTGAAGGCAATGACCAGCGTCAGCGCCTCGTTGCTAAGGGTGAGCGTTTCGGCTTCCTCGAGCAGCCCCCTTATGTCGGGCTGCAGCCCTGCCCTGTCACCGATGACCCTGATCCGCACCCCACTCTGGTGCAGCTCGGCGAGGTCACGTCGGATGAAAAGCTTCAGCAGGCCCATGAGGTCGCTGACTTCGGATTTCGGTCGTGACCAGTTTTCCGACGAAAAAGCGTAGACGGTCAGGAAGGAGATGCCGAGGCCGGGGGCGGCGCGCACTGTCTTGCGCAGCGCCTCGACGCCGGCGCGGTGACCAGCCAGCCGAGGCAAGCCGCGCGCCTTGGCCCAGCGTCCGTTTCCGTCCATGATGATCGCGACATGCGCGGGCGTTGCCATGTTCTCACTTCCGGGCCAGCCGTGGCCAGACCCTAGACCTGCATGATTTCCGCTTCCTTGTCGGAAAGCAGGTGGTCGATGGTGCTGATTGTCTCGTCGGTCAGTTTCTGAACCTGGTCGGCCCGTTTGCGATGGTCGTCCTCACTGATGTCGCCGTCCTTTTCCGCCTTTTTCAGAAAGTCCATGCCGTCCCGGCGAACGTGTCGTGCGGCGACGCGGGCATTCTCGGCATAACCGTGCGAGATCTTGACCAGCTCCTTGCGGCGCTGTTCGTTGAGCTCGGGCAGCGGAATCCTGAGATTGGTACCGTCGACGATAGGATTGAACCCGAGATTGGCTTCACGGATGGCACGGTCGACCGCGCTGACCATCGACTTGTCCCACACCGAAACCGAAATCATGCGAGGTTCCGGAACCGACACTGTTGCCACCTGGTTGATCGGCATGGTGGTGCCATAGGCCTGCACCTGGACGGCATCGAGCAGGTTGCTCGACGCGCGGCCGGTGCGCAGCGAAGCCAGATCATGCTTGAACGCGGCGATCGCCCCGTCCATGCGCCGTTTGAGATCGTCGTATTCGCCACTCATCATCGTCTCCTCGACCCGTTAACCCGGGTTCACTGCTTAGGGTAAGCCCTGTTCGAGCCTCATCCGCAACCGATCCCTTTCGGGTTCATGGTCCGGTCAATCGTCTGCGACGACCGTGCAACGGCCGCCACCCCTCAGGATATCGCCGAAACCACCCTTCTCGTGGATCGAATAGACGATTATCGGAATGTTGTTTTCGCGCGCAAGTGCAATCGCCGCCGTATCCATGATCGAAAGCCCGCGTTTGATGACTTCGTCATGGCTGATCCGCTCGAAACGTGTCGCGTGCGGGTCCTTCTTAGGATCAGCCGAATAGACACCATCGACCTGGGTGCCCTTGAACAGAGCATCGGCTCCGATCTCGGCGGCGCGAAGGGCTGCAGCCGAATCGGTGGTGAAGAACGGATTGCCGGTGCCGCCGGCGAAGATAACGACCTTGCCCTGGTTCATGTAGGCGGTCGCCTGACGCTGCGAAAAACTTTCGCAAAGCTCGGGCATGGCGATCGCCGACAGCACCACGGCGTCGACGCCGATCTTGTTGAGCGAGGTGCGCAGCGCCAGCGAATTGATGACGGTGGCAAGCATGCCCATATGGTCGCCGGTGACGCGGTCTCCGCCTTTTGACGCGACTGCGACGCCACGGAAGATGTTGCCGCCCCCTATGACGACACCGACTTCGATGCCCAATGCGCGGGCCTCGGCGATGTCGGCGGCGATGCGGTCGACCACCGATACGTCGATGCCGAAATGCTGCTCGCCCATCAACGCTTCGCCCGATGCTTTCAGCAAGACACGTCGGTAGAGGGGCTTCACCGTCATCTGGTCCTCGTCATCGTGCGTGTGACGCGTTTCGGTGCGCCCCGAAACACTGGGCGTTCCGATACACGAAGGGCGCCACGATGTCACGCGGCGCCCGAGCCGGAAAACTCTCTTCCAGCTCAGCTTACACGGCAAAAGCACCTTGCATGAACAGGTTCGGCATGTAGCCAGCCGGCTCGTCACCGACTGTCTGACCTCCGGTAAGGCCACCCTGTATTTCCGAGCCGAAGAACGAATACGAAAAAGGGTGTGAATGACCGGCTCACCGCATCGAGCCGTGCCCGAACGTCCTGCGCAATGTCGAAATCGAGCGCGCCGAGGTCGTCCTTGAGTTGATCCTACACCGCGCAAGAAATCGGCCGGGCATCCTCGCGGACACCCGGCCGAAAAAGCCTTTTAAACGAATAGTTTACTTCTTGACCGCTGCCGCGACTTCCGCCGCGAAATCGGTCTCTTCCTTCTCGATGCCCTCACCGAGCGCGAAGCGCAGATAGGCAGCGATTTTGGCTGGCGCGCCGATCTCGCTTTCGGCATCCTTCAGCGCCTTCTCGACGGTGATGTCGGGATTGAGCACGAAAGCCTGCTTGAGCAGCACGACCTCTTCGTAGAACTTGCGCAAACGGCCCTCGACCATCTTCTCGATAATCGCTTCTGGCTTGCCGGACTGGCGTGCCTGGTCGGCGAAGATCGCCTTCTCGCGCTCCACCGCGGCCGGATCGAGCTCTTCAGTGGTCAAGGCCATCGGATTGGTGGCAGCGACATGCATGGCAACCTGACGGGCGAAGGCGTTCGCGGCATGCGCGTTGCCTGTCGTCTCGATGGCCACCAGCACGCCGAGCTTGCCGAGGCCGTCGGCGACCGCATTGTGAACGTAGGTTGCGACAGCGCCGTGCTCGACGGTGAGCTTGGCCGAGCGGCGGAAGCCCAGATTCTCGCCGATGGTGCCGACGGCGTCCTTGATGGTCTCGGCGACCGACTTGCCCGAGCCCGGATAGGGAGCAGCGGCAACGGCCTCGGTCTTGCCGCCATAGGCAAGCGCGACCTTCGCGGCATTGGCGACGATCTCCTGGAACGCAGCATTGCGGGCAACGAAGTCCGTCTCGGAATTGACCTCGACGATCGCTGCCTCGCGGACGCCGGAATCGACGCCGATCAGGCCTTCGGCAGCGGTACGGCCAGCCTTCTTGTCGGCCTTGGAAATGCCCTTCTTGCGCAGCCAGTCGATGGCTTCTTCCATATTGCCGTTGGTCTCGTTCAACGCCGCCTTGCAGTCCATCATGCCCGCGCCGGTCAAGTCGCGGAGTTCTTTGACCTGTGCAGCCGAAATGCTCATTGTCGCCTCTTTGTCTAAATGCACTGACGCACCATCGATCTTCGATGATGCGCCTGGTGCCGGTAGCGCTTACCGCGCCAACATATTGGAAAGATGAAGGCCGCAGCCGGCCTTCGCTACTATGCTTCCGGGGTCTGGGCTGCCGGGCTCTCGGCGGCCGGGGTCTGCTCGAGCGCCGGCTCGACCGGAGCCTCGACCGATGCGCCGATATCGACACCGAGCGCGCCCTGCTGACGGGCGATGCCGTCGATAGCTGCCTTGGCGATCAGATCGCAATACAGCTGGATGGCGCGGGCCGCGTCGTCATTGCCGGGGATCGGGAAGTCGATCTTGTCCGGGTCGCAGTTGGAATCGATGATGGCAACGACCGGGATGCCGAGACGCTTGGCCTCGAGAATGGCGATCGCTTCCTTGTTGGTGTCGATCACGAACATCAAATCGGGCGTCGAACCCATATCCTTGATGCCGCCCAGCGCCTTGTCGAGCTTTTCACGCTCGCGATCGAGGTTGAGGCGCTCCTTCTTGGTTAGGCCCTGTGCCTCGCCGGCCAGCATCTCGTCGAGCTTGCGCAGGCGCTGGATGGAATTCGAGATCGTCTTCCAGTTGGTCAGCATGCCGCCGAGCCAGCGCGAATTGACATAGTACTGGGCCGAGCGCTGCGCGGCATCGGCGACAATGTCGGAGGCCTGGCGCTTGGTGCCGACGAACAGCACGCGGCCGCCCTTGGCAACAGTGTCGGAAACCTGCTTCAGCGCCTGGTGCAGCAGGGGCACCGTCTGCGAGAGGTCGATGATGTGGATGTTGTTGCGGGCGCCGTAGATATAGGGCGCCATTTTCGGGTTCCAGCGGTGGGTCTGGTGGCCGAAGTGAATGCCAGCTTCCAATAGCTGGCGCATGCTGAAATCAGGCAGAGCCATTCTTATTTCCTTTCCGGTTAGCCTCCACGGACACAGGCATTTTTGGACTTTGTCCTCGAACGCCACCGGAGGTTTCAGCCGGATTTCTCCCGGGCAGACACCAAAGTCCGTGTGTGGAATGAGCGCGCATATAGAGGGGAAGCGCGACAAACGCAAGCGCTGTGGCGTCTTGCGGCTCAGCGTGCGGCGATCAGCGCACCGGTGTCATTGTCCCATCTTCCCCTTCGGCACCCGCACCCGCCGGAAAACAGCGACGATCTCCTCGCGGGTGCATTCGATGGCGCCGAGCCGCACCGCGCGGTCGCGCTCCAACCCGGTTATGTCATAATGCGGCGCCGATGTCTTGGGCGGCCCTTGATAGGACGAGTGCTTGATGCCGAGCTGCGCGGCGAAGCGATGCAGCTCGTCGGTATCGTCTGCCAGCAGATGACACCAGCGGTGGCCGACCCATTTCCAGATCGCCGCATCGACATAGACCGCCATGAGGTTTGCCGCACTCCTTCATCTTGCGCCGACCACACGCCGCTAACGATGATAGAAGGGATTGGCATAGAAAATGAAGGCGCCGCCGGCCTCGAGTTGCGTCATCGTCCTGGTGACGGTCTCCTGCATCCGGTCGTGCAGTTCGGCGCGTGCCTCCTCGACGGAACCTTGATAAGCGTGCAACCCTAGCGGCTCCGGTACCCGGACATAGGCGCGGCGTGGGCCTGCCGGCTGCGGCACGAAACGGTTGATCGTATCGCGCAGCGTACCCTTGCAATAGTCGTTGCGGATCCGCTTCAAATGTTCGGCGATCTCCTCCTGCGTGATGCGCGGATTGGCTGAGGCCCACGGCCCGACACGCTGCAGGCGCTGGATCGTATCTGCCAGCATTCGGACCTGCGTCTGGTTTTCGGTGCCGTCCATGTTCTCCCGCAGCCAGCGCCGCGAGCGCCGCAAAAGCTCGGCAGTGTCGAGCGTGTCGGCGTCGACCGAGACAAGTTCAGCAAGGCGACGGCCGAGTTCCGCGAGCAGGTCCTTTTGACGTGCGTCATACGAAACCCGCTCATCGGACCGCAGGCCATATGCAGCCTCATCGCGCGACAGCAACGTCGCATAGATATGATGGATGCGCTCCGGCAGCGAATCGGCGGCACGGCGTTCGATCTTCAGGCTGTTCTCGACATAGGCGCATTCCTTTGTCAGCGCTGCCTCGACATTCCCCGTGAAAGCAAGCTTCCAGACCACGGGCGCGATCCAAACCTTGAAATCCGGATCCGTCAGGCGGCCGCGCTTCAGCGCCTCGTATCCCATCTCGACCGCGCCTGGCAGCAGCGGGGCAACGATGTTGGCATGCCAGCCGACACCGCCTTCGGGATGCAGGAGCACGCCGTGCCCCTTCAGCGCCCAGGCCACCGAATGTTCCTTGGCGGCCGCGCTGTTGCCCGGGATTTGCGCGATCAGATTGTTGGCCAACCAGAATTTCTGCATCAGCCGGCCAAGCCCGTTGACGACGCCGTGCGTGGCCCAGGATGCCGTCAGCGGGCTTACCCGCGAGACGACCTCCTTGTCGATCATCCAGTCGGTAAAGAATTCGGGATGGTTGGGCGTGATGAACGTCGCCTTGCCCGCACCGCAACAAGCCTTCAGCCTTTGCCGGTCATCCTCTGGAAAATAGATGTGGCGGACATTGGCGACGCCGCGCAAACCGGCCAGACAGTTGAACGGCAACAGGTCGCGAAAGCCTGGAATGCCGTGCAGCATGACAATTCGGTTGACGAACGTCATGGCCTTGATCAGCGTCGCATTGGGCCGCGGCGCCACAAAAACGTCGATCCTGCTCAACCTGCTCCCCCACGGCGCTTACCGTCGTTAGACGATGATGGGCAATTGCGGCATGCTCAAGTCGATACGACACGCCCGCAAGATCAAGCGCTACTATCCCGGATAGCGGCCGGCGGCTTGTCGTTGGTTCCAGCCTATTTCGACGGGCAGGTCTTTGGCTGATCGAACAGCGACAGATTGACCAGTTTGCCGGTCATCGAGAACTCGCCATAGTCCATGACGAGATCGCGCGTGATGCCGTTCTTGTGCAGCTTGAAGCTGATCCGGTATTCCGGCACCTCCTCGCCGCCTTTGTCGGCATCATCGAAATAGGCGATGTCGACCGGCCAGTATTTGTCGGTGGCGAGCTTGGCCAGCGCCGGCGCTTCCGGATCGGCGTTGTCGGCATCGGCTTGCTTGCCGACGACGACGGTGGTGGTCACCACCTTGTTGGCATCCTCAGAGCCGTCGAACAGGTTGGTTTCGTAGAAGCGCTCACCCTTTTCCGCCTTGCCGATCATTTCGACCATTTGCTGGGTCGGGAACTGGGTCGGCGCGAGTTCCAGGCTGTTCTTCTCGGGCTTGTCGATATCGACCTTGAGACCGTTGGCCTCCTTCGTTGCGGTACCCTTGACCTCCTTGTCGAGGTTCTGGTCGACAAAGGATTTGTTCACGAAGGAGAAGGTCTTGCCCTCGGCGTCCTCGAAGGTGGTCATCTGCTGGTCGGTCAGCCTGGTGTTGTCGCTGGTTACGATCTGGGTCACCAAACGGAACTTTACCGTATAGCCCTCGCAAGGCGAGCCGTTGAACTCGTAGACCATGCGGCCGGTGATGCCGGTGATGCCGGAGCGGTCGGAGGCTTTGTCGAGTGAAATGTCGTAAACCGCGCGATGCGCCTGCAGCGCCGGCACCGCAAAAGCGGGAGCCGCCCAGGAAGCCGCTGTCAAGAGAACGGCGTTGAATACGAGGCGCGTTGCGCGCATGGGGTGCTCCGATCATCGCGGCTAATGGCAGGCCGCATGGAAAGATGGTCCAGCTTAAAAAAAGTCGTGGCGGAAGCGAGGCAAAAATAGCAATTTCGGCCCGGCCTGCGCGGCACCTTCAAGCAATTAGGGAAATAGCATGAGCGAAACAATCGAAAAGCGGCTAAGCGGTCTCGGCGTGACGCTACCGGCCGCCGCCGCGCCCGCCGCCAATTATGTGCCGTATTGCAGGACCGGCAATCTGCTGTTCACCGCCGGGCAGTTGCCGCTCAAGGACGGCAAGCTCCAGGCGAGCGGACTACTTGGCCGCGATGTCGACACCGCGACCGGCAAGGAAGCCGCAAAATACTGTGCGATCAACATATTGGCGCAGGCCCAGGCAGCACTTGGCGATCTCGAGAAAATCCGTCGCTTGGTGAAGATCACCGTCTTCGTCGCCTCGGCACCGGATTTTGTCGAACAGCATCTGGTTGCCAACGGTGCCTCGGATTTTCTCGCCGCGGTGCTCGGCGATCGCGGCAAGCACGCTCGCTCCGCCGTCGGCACCGCCTCCCTGCCGCTTAATGCCGCAGTGGAAATCGAAGCGATCTTCGAAATCGAATGACCGGGACTGCAACCATGACCGATCTTTCCTGGCTGACCGCCCGGCCCGTCGCCCATCGCGGCCTCCACGACATGAACAAGACGCGCTGGGAGAACACCCTTTCCGCCTTCGCCGCGGCGGCCGAGCGCGGCTACGCGATCGAATGCGACGTGCACCTGTCATCCGACGGCGTCCCCGTCATCATCCACGATGGCGATCTGCGGCGGCTAACCGGCGAAAACGGCTTCGTCTGGCAGCGTACGGCTGCCGAGATCACCGCGCTGAAGGTCGGCGGCACCGCTGACCATTTGCCGACGCTGCAGCAGGCGCTTGATCTGGTCGACGGCCGTGTGCCGATGGTTGTCGAACTGAAAGGAGCTGCCGGGCACGACGAAGGCCTGGTCGAAAGCGTCGGCAAGATGCTCAAGCAATACAAGGGCAAGACTGCGATCATGTCGTTCGACCATTGGCTGATCCGTGAGTTCCCGAAATATGCCCCCGGCATACCCGGCGGGTTGACCGCCTACGGCAACGACAACCACCTGATCGAGGCGCATTTCGCCATGCTGGCGCATGACATCGCCTTCACCTCCTACGCCGCCGGCGACCTGCCGAACCGGTTCGTCTCCTTCGTGCGAGAAAAACTCGGTATGCCGGTGATCACCTGGACCGTGCACGACCAGCCTGCCGTCGAGCTGACCTTCAAATATGCCGACCAGATGACGTTCGAAGGATTCGAGCCAGATCTGGTACGGCTTGCTTGAGCGGGCTTGTATGGGTCAGCAGCGAGCTTAAGTAAGCCCCATGGATCAAGGGGACGACTGCGAAAGACAAACGGCGAACGCGGAGCTGTCGATCCGCATCGCGGCGGGCATCGGGGCCTTTACCAGCGCTGAATGGGACAACCTCGGCGGCACTACGCGCGGCGATGCCGAAAACGGCTACAACCCCCTTGTTTCATTAGCTTTTTTGAGCGCGCTGGAAGATTCCGGCTGCGCTGTTCGGCGTACCGGCTGGCAAGGCCATCACCTGAGGCTGGAAACCGCCCGAGGCAAGCTGCTCGGGGCGGTCCCCTGCTATCTGAAGTCGCACAGCCAGGGCGAATATGTATTCGACCATGGCTGGTCGGACGCATTCGAACGTGCCGGCGGGCGCTACTACCCGAAGCTGCAATGCGCGGTGCCGTTCACGCCCGTCACCGGCCCTCGCCTGCTGGTCGGCAAGGGCGAGGACAGTCCCACCGTCAAGGCCGGTCTTGCGGCCGGCCTGAAGGCGGTGACGGATAAGCTCGGCGTGTCTTCCGCCCATGTCACCTTCGCGCCGGAGGACGATGTCCAGATATTGGCGGCGGCCGGTTTCCTGCATCGCACCGACCAGCAGTTTCACTTCTTCAACGAAGGTTTTTCGAGCTATGACGATTTTCTCGCGACGTTAGCGTCGCGCAAGCGCAAGGCAATGAAGAAAGAGCGGCGCGAGGCGCTCGCCGACGGCATCTCGATCGACTGGCTGACCGGCAAGGATCTGACCGAAAAGGCCTGGGACGACTTTTTCGCGTTCTACATGGATACCGGCAGCAGGAAGTGGGGCCGGCCCTACCTCAACCGCGATTTCTTCTCTCTAATCGGCGAGCGCATGGCCGACGACATCCTGCTGGTCATGGCCAAACGCAACGGACGCTACATAGCGGGCGCCATCAACTTCATCGGCTCAGACGCGCTCTACGGCCGCAACTGGGGCTGCATCGAGGACCACCCATTCCTGCATTTCGAAGTCTGCTACCATCAGGCAATCGATTTCGCCATCTCGCGCAAGCTGAAGGTGGTTGAAGCCGGTGCTCAGGGCGAGCACAAGCTGGCGCGCGGCTACCGGCCCGTGACGATGCATTCGGCGCACTATATCGCCCATCCAGGTCTGCGCAATGCAGTGGCCGACTACCTCCAGCGCGAGCGGCGCGAAGTCGAGCGGATGAGCGAATATCTGGAAGAGCACACCCCGTTCCGCAAGGACATGGCGGAGTAGGGTAGCGGGCCCCAATCGCTCAGCCGCGCGGGCCCGCATGGCCGATGTCGATCGATCGTCTTGCCCGCCCGGAACAGCTTCGCTACACGAGACAGCGAGCCAAGAACCGGAGCGCGCGCCATGGCCGAAGCAACCTACGACAGCAGCAACATCTTCGCCAAAATCCTGCGCGGAGAAATCCCCTCGCACCGCGTCTACGAGGATGAAGCGGTCATTGCCTTCATGGATGTGATGCCGCAAGGACAGGGTCACACGCTGGTGGTGCCGAAAGCGCCGTCGCGCAACCTGCTTGACGCGGATCCGGCGGTGCTTGGCCCGCTCTTCGCTCACGTCCAGAAAGTTGCGCGGGCCGTAAAGAAGGCCTTCGATGCAGATGGCGTCACGGTTATGCAGTTCAACGAACCAGCTTCGGGGCAGACTGTCTTTCACCTTCACGTCCATGTCATTCCGCGCTTCGAGGGCATTCCCCTGAAACCGCACAGCGGACAGATGGAAAAGCCTGAAGTCCTGGCCCAGAACGCCGGCAAGATACGGATGGCGCTGGCAAGCTGAACCGGCGCAAACCGCTCCGGCGGGCGCCGGGTGCTTAACCGGAGGGTGTCACAAAAAAAGCCCCGTTTCCGGGGCTTTTTTACTGGCTGGTTCGTCAGTTCTTACGCGGCAGTTGCGGCACGAGACTGCGCTTGCCGCCGTCCTTACCTTTGGGCTCCGGCTTCTGCGCCACCGCCTTTTTCGCGGCGGGCTTCTTTGCCACCGCCTTCTTGGCCTTCGGCACGTCGTCCGGCTCTTCCTTCTTCGGCTTCACCGGCGCCTCGTCGGCGAGCGATTCGAGCTTCAGGCCGGTCTCGCCGGTTTCCTTCTTCTCGACGGTGACACGCACCGTGCCGCCCTTCTTGAGCTTGCCGAACAGCACCTCGTCGGCCAGCGGCTTCTTGATGTGCTCCTGGATGACACGGCCAAGCGGCCGGGCGCCCATGCGCTCGTCATAGCCCTTGTCGGCCAGCCATGCGATTGCATCCTGCGACAAATCGAAGGTCACGCCACGCTCGGAAAGCTGCGCTTCCAGCTGCATGACGAACTTTTGCACCACCTGATGGATGACCGGCACCGGCAGCGAGCCGAACGGAATGATCGCATCGAGACGATTGCGGAACTCCGGCGTGAACAGCCGGTTGATCGCCTCGACATCGTCGCCTTCGCGCTTGGTCGAACCGAAACCGATCGCCGCGCGCTGCGCATCGGATGCGCCCGCATTGGTGGTCATGATCAGGATGACATTGCGGAAGTCGATCTGCTTGCCGTTATGGTCGGTCAGCTTGCCGTGGTCCATGACCTGCAACAGGATGTTGAACAGGTCCGGATGCGCCTTCTCGACTTCGTCCAGCAACAGCACGCAATGCGGATGCTGGTCGACGCCGTCGGTCAGAAGGCCGCCCTGGTCGAAGCCGACATAGCCGGGAGGCGCGCCGATCAACCGCGAAACGGTGTGGCGTTCCATATATTCCGACATGTCGAAGCGGATCAGCTCCACGCCGAGCGAGGCGGCGAGCTGCTTGGCCACTTCCGTCTTGCCGACACCGGTCGGGCCCGAGAACAGGTACGAGCCGATCGGCTTTTCCGGTTCCCGCAGGCCGGCCCGCGCCAGCTTGATGGCCGAGGTCAGCGCTGTGATCGCGGTGTCCTGGCCGTAAACGACGCGCTTCAACTCGATGTCGAGGCCTTGCAGCACCTTCTCGTCGTCGGCGGAAACCGTCTTCGGCGGGATGCGCGCCATGGTGGCGATCGTCGCTTCGATCTCCTTGATGCCGATGGTCTTCTTGCGCTTGGCTTCCGGCACCAGCATTTGCGAGGCACCTGTCTCGTCGATCACGTCGATCGCCTTGTCCGGCAGCTTGCGGTCGTTGATGTAACGCGCCGAGAGTTCGACCGAAGCCTTGATCGCCTCGCTCGTGTAGCGGACCTTGTGGAACTCCTCGAAATAAGGCTTGAGGCCCTTCATGATCTCGATGGCGTCCTCGACCGTCGGCTCGTTGACGTCGATCTTCTGGAAGCGCCGCACCAGCGCGCGGTCCTTCTCGAAGAACTGGCGGAACTCCTTGTAGGTGGTCGAGCCGATGCAGCGGATGGCGCCGGACGACAGTGCGGGTTTTAACAGGTTCGATGCATCCATGGCGCCGCCGGAGGTGGCCCCTGCCCCGATCACGGTGTGGATTTCATCGATGAACAGCACGGCGCCGGGATAATCCTCGAGCTCCTTGACGACCTGCTTCAGCCGCTCCTCGAAATCGCCGCGATAGCGGGTGCCGGCCAACAGCGTGCCCATGTCGAGCGCGAAGATGGTGGCATTGTGCAGCACTTCGGGAACGTCGCCCTCGACGATGCGCTTGGCGAGGCCTTCGGCGATGGCCGTCTTGCCGACGCCGGGATCACCGACATAGAGGGGGTTGTTCTTGGAGCGGCGGCACAGCACCTGGATGGTCCGGTTGATCTCGCTCTCGCGACCGATCAATGGATCGATCTTGCCGGCCTTGGCCTTGTTGTTCAGGTTGACGCAATAGGCAGTCAGCGCGTCCTGCTGCTGCTTCTTCTTGCCGCCTTCGTCTTGCGGCTCGGCTCCGCTCTGGCTGCCTTGCTCGTCGTCGGCGCCGCGCGGGGTACGCGTCTCGGAAGCGCCGGGGCGCTTGGCGATGCCATGCGAGATGTAGTTGACCGCGTCGTAGCGGGTCATCTGCTGTTCCTGCAGGAAGTAAGCGGCGTGGCTTTCACGCTCAGCGAAGATGGCGACGAGCACGTTGGCGCCGGATACTTCCTCGCGGCCTGACGACTGCACATGGATCACCGCGCGCTGGATGACGCGCTGGAAACCGGCAGTCGGCTTGGAATCTTCATCGTAGCCGGTGACGAGATTGTCGAGCTCGGTGTCGATATAGGTGAGAACCGTATGCTTCAACTCGTCGAGATCGACGTTGCAGGCACGCATGACGGCCGCCGCCTCGGTGTCGTCGATCAGGGCGAGCAGCAAATGTTCAAGGGTTGCATATTCATGGTGCCGCTCATTGGCGAGCGTCAGCGCTTGGTGAAGCGCCTTTTCCAGGCCTTGGGAGAAAGCCGGCATGTTACCTCACTTCTTCTCCATCACGCATTGCAGCGGATGCTGATTCTGTCGGGCGAAATCCATGACCTGAGACACTTTGGTCTCGGCCACCTCGAATGTATAGACCCCGCACTCGCCCACCCCATGATTGTGAACATGAAGCATTATGCGTGTGGCGGCTTCGCGGTCCTTCTGGAAAAAGCGCTCCAGCACGTGGACCACGAATTCCATGGGTGTGTAGTCGTCGTTAAGAATGAGGACCCGATACAGACTGGGCTTCTTGGTCTTGGTTTTTGTGCGCGTGATGACGGCCGTGCCGCGACCGGCCTCATTGCCGTTGCTGCCGTTCTGCATTCGCACCACGTAGCTCGTGGCAGTCAAACCTGTAGTCACGTAGTCCTGCCTCTTTCGAATCCTCATGCATGCTCGACATGTAGGTGTTCGATGGACGATTTTAAGCCCTTCTGTTTAGCTGACAATATGGCTAGGTGGCCAAACTTGACCGATTTTTCAAATCGTGAAGACCGTAGGCCCCCGATTTCGAGCTGGCATTAAAAAACCCGGCCGCGCGTTCGCGACCGGGTCTGTCTTTGCAAGCCCAGGGGCCGGCTCGGAATGTTCGTCGAATTTACTTCGCCTTGGCGACGATCGATTCGAACGGCTTGTAAGCTTCCTTGGCGAGTTCGACATAGAGATCGCCAAGCTTGGTGGCCTCGGTGACGAAGCTCTCATAGGACTGCTTGGCATAGTCGGACTGGATCTCAATCGCCTTGTCCAGCGACTTGGCGGAAAAGAGCTTTTCGACGACGGCGCTACCGGCTTCGAAGCTTTTCTTGGTGTACTCGCCCGCCTCGGCGGCGATAGCCTGTGCACCCTTGGACAGCGAGGCGAAGCTCTTCAATCCGGTGTCCGCAAATTCCTTGCCGTATTTGCTGAAATCTTCATAGGTCTGGGTCATTTCACGCTTTCCCTTGAACGGTTGCCTTGGACGATAGACGCGCCTTGTCCGGGCCGCGTTGTGCAATGCGTGTAAATATATTGTGCAGTGCACAAAAAGTCAAGATTCCCGCGGCAATGCGCATCGTGAGCTGCCGGCAATCGCTAAGATTCGAATAAAGAGAAGCTCAATCCCGCAGAAAATGGTGAACGCGGCGGTTACCATAAACGGATTGGTAACGCTGCCCGCGTTAGCGTGGCCGAAGGTGAGGCAGGACCCCTTTGCCGCCTCCAAGGCAACGGAAATTCAAAGGAACTATCAGTGCGTAAGGCGTTGTCGGGCTTCGTTTCCAAATCCGCGTCCCCCCTCAAAACGATCATGATCCTCGCTATGGCGATGAGCTTCGTCGTCGCGGACGCGGCTTCATCCATGGCGGCCAAGTCGGCGGCCATCGTCATCGATGCCAAGACCGGCAAGGTACTTTATTCGTCCGATGCCGATGGCCGGCGCTATCCGGCCTCGCTTACCAAGATGATGACGCTTTATCTGACGTTCGAGGCATTGGCGAAGGGCAGGATCAGCAAGAATTCCCCGGTCGTGTTCTCGGCCAATGCCGCTGCCGAGCCGCCGACGAAGCTCGCCGTCAAGCGGGGCGGCTCGGTCACGGTCGAGACCGCGATCCTGTCGATGGTGACCAAATCGGCAAACGATTCCGCAACAGCGCTTGGCGAGATGCTCGGCGGCAATGAAGCCAATTTCGCCCGCATGATGACCGCCAAGGCGCGGGCGCTGGGAATGAGGGGAACCGTTTTCCGCAACGCCAACGGCTTGCCTGATCCCGGCCAGTTCACAACCGCGCGCGACATGGCGATGCTCGGCATCGCCCTGAGAGAGCATTTTCCGCAATATTACGGCTATTTCTCGCAGCGCTCCTTTCTTTATGGGCGGCAGCGCATCAACGGCCACAACCGTCTGCTCGGACGCATCAAGGGCGTCGACGGCATTAAGACCGGGTACACCCGCGCCTCCGGTTACAATCTGGTGTCCTCGGTCTCGGATGGCGATCGGCGGATCGTAGCGGTGGTCATGGGCGGCAGATCCGGCGGCAGCCGCGACAGCCAGATGGCCGGGTTGATCAATGCCTACATGCCGAAAGCGTCGTCGAGCGGCGGCGGCGTGCTGATTGCCAAGGCTGGCGGTGGCAATCCGATTTCAGCCTTGGCCAAGGTATTTCTACCGAAGCATGACGCGCCGACACCGGACAGTAAGCCGAACGACGATGCCGTTGCCTCCCTTGTCGAGGAAAATGCGCCCGTCGTTGAAGAAACCACTCCGGTCGTTCAGGCCAAGAGGGTCAAGACGACGGCCGTGGCGACGGTGGACGACGTGGCGACAGCCCGGGTCGCCGCAGCCTATGCCGAACCGGCGGCAGAGGTCGATCCGGTCAGCACGGCATCGGTGCCATCCGGCTGGGCAATCCAGGTCGCCTCTTCGCCAAAACAGGCCGAAGCGAAGGCTTACCTCGACAAGGCGACGAAGCAGGCACCCTCCGTTCTGGCCGATGCCTCCGGTTTCACCGTCGCCTTCGACAAGGACGGCGTCACCTACTACCGCGCCCGGTTCGGTGGTTTCGGTTCGAAGACCGCTGCCTGGAAGGCCTGCAACGCTTTGAAAAAGAAGAAGATCGAGTGCTACGCCGTCCAGCAGTAAGCGGCGCGCGAAACGATATCTTTCCCGAAAGTTCTGCGTCGAAGGAGACTAGTTGTGATTGGAGAGCAAGACGTCCTTGGCTTCATTGATCCGCGCCGCCAGGAAAGACGTGCCACCGATATCGGGGTGCAGGCGCTGCATCAGGCGGCGGTGCGCCTTGCGGACATCCGCCGCGGCAGCCCCCGCTTCAAGACCAAGGATCTTGTAGGCCTCCTCCTTAGTCATGGCGCCAGAACCTGGCGCAACACCCAGCCCTTCGCCGTCATTCGCATCAGCGTCTTTGCGCCAGATGGGAAATCTGCCGTCAAGATACGTCTCTAGCAATTGGCGGCTCTCCGGATCGCCGGAGAGTTCGCGATAGAGTTGCTGCAACTCGGCACGCCCCATCGAGCCAAGCATCTTGCCTTCATGGCGCCCGGCCAGCACGAGGCCTTCGAGGCCGCCGGTATCGTGATCGAGTTCCATTTCAAGCGCCGCGGTACGAACTGTCGAACGCTTGCCTTGTGCCAGTTTTGCCGCCGGCCGATTCATGCGCATGGAGCCGTACCAGGCGAGCGCAACCGACAGGATCAAGCCGCCGATGCCCTCGCGCCCGACCAGCAGCACGGCGACGCCGACCAGCCCGAGCAGTACAGGTCCAAGCGTTCTCATGCCGCCTGCAAGCTTCGCCGCATCGGCGCGCAGGAAGATGGTGAGCATGCCGAGAAGCACTAGAAGCAACGCTACAAAAGCGATAATTGCGCTCATCAGTTTCCGCCGCCCCGCATATGCTCGATCATCAGCCGGTCTTCCGGTCTGCCCCGGGCCTCTAGTGCTTTCAGCCCGCCGGTCGCAAACACGGCGACGGACGAAAGCAGGCCGGCCAAGGTTGCGGCAGCCCGCCGATCGAAGCGGAACCAGGCCCCTTTCGACAGCCGCGCAATCTCCTTGAACGCCTTTTCCGCGGCGGCATCATGGCCCTCCTGAAAGACGAAGACAGGAACGCCGTGCAGACCGAGGCTGCCGGCCTTTTCGGCCAGATCATCTATGTTTTCTTCCATCGCGTCGCCGATATAGACCAGCGCGTTGACCTTGGCCGCCGCCGTCTGTTTCAGGGCATGGGCGAGCACCTTGCCGATCTGGGTATGGCCGCTGCGGCAGTCGATGCGCGTCATCAGCTGCTTCAGAGCTTCGGTATCGGTGACGAATGCGGAGGAGCGGCACTCGCCAAGGCCGCGAAAATAGACAAGTTGAACCTTGAGCGCCCCGGCCTTGCCGACGGCGTCGAACATCTCGGCCTGCAGCGCACAGGCGAGATCCCAGGTCGGCTGGCGGCTCATCGTCGCGTCGAGGGACAGGATCAGCCTGCCTGAACCGGTGGCGGATGCAGCGAGCGTCCTTGCCTGACGGAGAAACGCGTCGATCTCGCCGGTGCTCGATTGAGACTCGACCGGTGCAGGATTGGCCCTTGCAGGCACGGGCTGCTTCTTGTCGCTCATGACATTCAAGATGTGGCGTTGTTCCCCGGCTTGCAAGCCCAGATGAGGCGACCTTCTCGGCGTCAGAGCAGGCCGAGATCGGCAAGCTCTCGCCTGAGCTTTGGCGGCATCTCGATCAGCCCGGCCTTGCCCTTTCCGAGATCGGCCGGCGCGTCCGCCTGCTTCAAGTAGCGCCATCCCTGGAATGCACGGCGCGGTTGCCAGACAGTGCGCACGACCTCGGGATCGAGGATCAGATGGCAACGGCCGATGCCCTCGTCATCGGTGAAGGGGCGGATTTCGGTGATCAGCTGGCGGCATTGGACATTGCCCTTGATCACCCAGTAGAGCGAGCCGCCGTCGGTAATCTCGACGCCGCGTGTCGGCACCATGCGGGTGGTGTGGTAGTGCTCGGCCGGTTCGCCGGCGCGGCGCCGCTCGTCGAGACGGAAAGCAATCCACTCTTCCAGATCCTCGACGCTGTCACAGCCGACGCAAAGCTTTATGAGATTGAGAGACATCGTTTAAGGTTTAGTCCAGCACGCGAACGCGTCAACGGCCTGATCGACTTCTCCACAGTGGTGGTCCAGGCCACCAGATTGGCGGTCAGCACTCCACGACATTGACTGCCAATCCGCCGAGGCTGGTTTCCTTGTACTTTTCGTTCATGTCGAGGCCGGTCTGGCGCATCGTCTCGATCGCGGCATCGAGCGGCACGAAATGAACGCCGTCGCCCTTGATGGCCAGCGAAGCGGCGGTCACCGCCTTGACGGCACCAAGCGCGTTGCGCTCGATACACGGCACCTGCACCAGCCCGCCGACTGGATCGCAGGTCATGCCGAGATGATGTTCCAACGCGATCTCGGCAGCGTTCTCGACCTGCTCGGGCGTGCCGCCCATGACGGCGCACAATCCCGCCGCAGCCATTGCCGAAGCCGAACCGACCTCGCCCTGGCAGCCGACTTCCGCCCCCGAGATCGAAGCATTGGTTTTGATGATGCCGCCGACGGCCGCCGCCGTCAGCAGGAAATCGCGTATGCTGGGCTGGTCGGCTTCTGGATGGAAATGCAACCAGTAGCGCAGCACTGCGGGCAGAGTGCCGGCCGCCCCATTGGTTGGCGCGGTGACGACACGGCCGCCGGCGGCGTTCTCCTCATTGACCGCCATCGCATAGATCGACAGCCAGTCGTTGGCGAGCAGCGGGTTGGGCCGGTTCTGCTGCCATTGCTCCTGCAGCTTGTCGTGCAGCATCCGGGCACGGCGGCGCACCTTGAGTCCGCCCGGCATGATGCCGTCTTGCGACAGGCCGCGCTCGATGCAGCCCTTCATGGCGCTCCAGATGCCGTCGAGGCCGGCGTCGAGCTCCTCGCGCGACATCTGCGTCTCCTCATTGACGCGCTTCATCTCGGCAATGGAAAGCCCGCTTTTCGCTGCCATGGACAGCATTTCGACGGCGTTCTTGAACGGATACGGAACCTTCTTGCCTTCGGTTGTCGCCGAGCCCCTTGCTTTCATCCGCTGCAGTTCCTCCTCGGACATTACGAAGCCGCCGCCGATCGAATAATAGACGCGCCTCAGCAGCAACCGGTCGCCGGCATCATAGGCAGAGAAGGCCATGCCATTGGCGTGACCCGGCAGCGGCGTCTTGCGATCCAGCACCAGATCCATTGCCGGGTCGAAACGATAGGACGGATGGCCGGGCGGCGAGATCCGCTTCTCGGCGGCGATGCGAGCGACGATGCCGTCCGCCTGGTCGGGATCCACCGTCTGCGGCGTCTGGCCGGCGAGGCCGAGCACCACGGCACGATCGGAGCCATGGCCGATGCCGGTATAGGCGAGCGAGCCATGCAGGCTGGCCGCGATCCGGTCGACCTTGGCGCCGGCCGGGCGCGGCCAGTCGTCTCCCGCAATCTCGTCGAGAAACCGCCGCGCAGCCGTCATCGGCCCCATCGTGTGCGAACTCGATGGGCCGATGCCGATCTTGAACAGGTCGAAAACCGAAAGGAACACGTGGGCGTTTTCTCCTGGGACCTTGTTGAGGTCTACATATAGGAATTCCCATGGTGTTTTCCGCTGTTTTGACGATTGCGGCGCTGCGCCTGCCGACCTTGTTTGCTCCGGCAGCGACATTCCAGCTTCGGCCATCGAAGCGTCCCCTCCGCCTGTGGTAAAAGCACCGCATGAGCGATTCCTTTCATCTATCGATGGCCGACCTTGCGGCGCTGGGGTTCTTCCTTGCCGCGTGGGTGCTGCATACGCTCGCCGCCGACGGAATGCTGGTCAGCCGCATGTCGCTGACGAGGGCGATGAACGCGCAGCGCGAGGCCTGGATGCGGACCATGGCCGAGCGCGAGATCCGCATCGTCGACACCGCCATCATGAGCGGCCTGCAGCAGGGAACCGCCTTCTTTGCCTCGAGTTCGCTGATTGCGATCGGCGGCTGTTTTGCTTTGCTCGGCGCCTCCGACCAGGTTCTGACCGTGCTGGGTGACCTGCCGTTTGGCGCTACGCCCTCACGCGCGGCGTTCCAGACGAAGGTGTTCGGCCTGGTGCTGATCCTGGCCTTTTCCTTTTTCAAGTTCGGCTGGGCTTACCGGCTGTTCAACTATTGCTCGATCCTGATCGGCGCCGTGCCGATCCCGCATGGCGAGGCGTCGCGCAATCCGGTCACCGAAACGGCAGTCTGGCGTGCGGCGCGCATGAACATGCTGGCCGGGAAGCATTTCAATTCGGGCCTACGCGGCGTGTTCTTCTCGATTGGCTATCTTGGCTGGTTCGTCGATCCCACCGTTTTCGTGCTATCGACGCTGCTGCTGCTGGCGGTGCTGGTGCGCCGCCAATTTTTCTCGGCGGCGCGGCAGGCGGTGCTCGGTCAGCCGCCCGGCCCGGGAAAAGGCCGATCGATGCGGCCCGACAGCCAGTAGGCGGTGAGCCCTATCCATTCGCGGATCGCAACAGTGGTGACCTCCAGCCAGTCGCCGGGATAGGGGAAGGTGGCGATGCCTTCCCTACCGGAGGTGCGATAGTCGACTGGCCACGGAATGGTCGAAAAGCCGGCTTTGTCGAACAGCGCCTTGGCGCGTGGCATGTGGAAGGCCGAGGTCACCAGCAACCAGGTCTCGCCTGGTTTCGGCATCACCAGTTCCCTGGTAAAGACAGCATTCTCGTAGGTGTTGCGGGATTTGTTCTCGAGGATCAACCGATCGGCCGCCACGCCGAAAGCGGCAAAAAGACGCGGTGCGGTATCTGCATCGCCTTCGCCGCCGCGGAAGGTTTCGATGCTGCCACCGGAGATAACGACTTTCGCTGTCGGAAACCGCCGCGCCAGCACGGCCGCCTCGACCATCCGGTCGCCACTGGAGTTCATTTCATAGCCGCCACGCACCAGATTGACGGCGCCATCCAGACTGCCGCCAAGCACTATGATACCGTCAACCTTTTCCGGCAGCGGCGGCCTGGGGAAGCGCTCCTCCAGCGGATTTAGCATCATGGGGCCGAGCGGGCTCCATGTCGCAACAACAAGGATGAGGAAGGCAAGAGTGCTGCCGACGGCCGCCAATCGCCGCCGGCCGAACATCGCCGCGACCAGCCCCGCCAGCAGCAGGAAGATCGCGAGATTCAACGGCTGAACGAAGAACCAGAGAATCTTGGAGACATAGAAGAACATCCCTCACCCCCTCAGATGAGAAACGATCCTACCACCATTTTTCCGGCTGAAATGTGCCGGCCGCCTGTTCGATGACATGGGCAGTCTGGAACAGCGTTTCCTCGTCGAAGGGCCGGCCGATCAGCTGCAGGCCGAGCGGCAGCCCCTTGGCGTCGAGCCCAGCCGGAACCGCTATGCCGGGCAGGCCGGCCATGTTCACCGTCACCGTAAAAATGTCGTTGAGATACATCTTGACCGGGTCGGCGGCCATGTCCTCGTCGGCGATGCCGAAGGCGGCGGAAGGCGTTGCCGGCGTCAGGATGACGTCGACGCCTGCGGCGAACACATTTTCGAAGTCGCGCTTGATCAGGGTTCGAACCTTCTGCGCCTGTAGATAGTAGGCATCGTAGTAGCCGGCGGAAAGCACATAGGTGCCGATCATGATGCGGCGCTTGACCTCGCGCCCGAAGCCGGCGGCGCGGGTCTTTTCATACATGTCGACAATGTCCTTGCCGGGCACGCGCAACCCATAGCGGACCCCGTCGTAACGGGCGAGGTTGGACGAGGCTTCGGCAGGCGCCACGATGTAATAGGCCGGCAGCGCGTATTTGGTGTGCGGCAGCGAGATATCGACGATCTCGGCGCCGGCATCCCGCAGCCAGGCAATGCCTTTCTGCCACAGCGCCTCGATCTCCGCGGGCATGCCGTCGACTCTATATTCCTTGGGGATGCCGACCTTCATGCCCTTGATCGGGCGGCCGATCGCCGCCTCGTAGTCCGGCACCGGCAGGTCGACGGACGTCGTGTCCTTCGGGTCGACCGAAGCCATCGACTTCAACAGGATCGCGGCATCGCGGACGTCGCGCGCGATCGGCCCGGCCTGGTCGAGCGACGAGGCAAAAGCTACGATCCCCCAGCGCGAGCAGCGGCCATAGGTCGGCTTGATGCCGACTGTGCCAGTGAAGGCGGCGGGCTGGCGGATCGAGCCGCCGGTGTCGGTGGCGGTGGCGCCTGCGCACAGGAAGGCCGAGACGGCTGATGCCGATCCACCGGACGAACCGCCCGGCACCAGTTGGGCATTGTCCAACGTGCGCGCGGTCCTGGTGCGGCCCGCCGAAACGAAGCCACCCTCGCCCTGATGTGTCGTCGGCATCACCACCGTGTCGAGGCGCGAACGCCGCCACGGGTTGATGACCGGCCCATAATACGAGGTCTCGTTGGACGAGCCCATGGCGAACTCGTCCATGTTGAGCTTGCCGAGCATGACGGCGCCATCCGCCCACAGATTGGCCGTGACCGTCGATTCGTAGCGCGGCATGAAGCCGTCCAGCACATGGCTGCAGGCCTGGGTGTGGACGCCTTCGGTGCCGAACAAATCCTTGATGCCGAGCGGGATACCCTCGAGCGACCCGCCCTCGCCCTTGGCTAATTTCGCGTCGGAGGCCTTGGCCATGTCGCGGGCCTTGTCGTCGGTGACCACGACATAGGCATTGAGCGCCGGATTGGCTCGCTCGATCGCCGATAGATAGGCCTCGGTGACTTCGGTGGCGGTGATCTCCCTGGAACGCAATTTGGCGCGGGCCTGCGAAATCGTCAGTTGGGTCAGGTCGGTCATCAGGCAAGGCTCTTTTCGTAAAATACCGACCACTCGGAATCGGGATAATTCAGCACCGGGCCGCAGCGGGAAAAACCGGCGCGTTCGTAGACGGTCCAGGCGGCGGGATGACGGTCCCCCGTCTCCAGCACCAGCTGCTTAAGCCCTTCTTGGCGCGCCAGCGCCTCGATACGCTCGACAATCTTCGCGCCGATCTTGCGGCCGCGATGCGAAGGTCGCGTATACATTCGCTTGACCTCGCCGACCACAGCATCGTGGCGCTTCAGTGCGCCGCAAGCGATGGCAAGGCCGTTATCGCGGGCGATGAAAACGGTCGTGTCGCGATCCGCCATCTGCTCGACGGTCAAATGATAGCAATGCTCCGGCGGCGTCAGCTCCAGCAATGTGGCGTTCAGCTCCTCGACCAGCCCACGCACATCGTCCTGCAGCGGCGTCTCAGCGGCGATGTCGATTGCCATCGGCCTGCTACTCCACGACCTTCGGCACAAGGAAGAAATTCTCTTCGGTCGCTGGCGCGTTGGCGACGATGTCAGCTGCCTTGCCGCCGTCGGTGACGAGGTCCTGGCGCTTTTTCATCGCCATCGGCGTGACCGAGGTCATCGGCTCGACGCCGGAAACGTCGACTTCGTTCAACTGCTCGACAAAGCCCAAAATGGCGTTCAATTCGCCGGTCATACGCTCTGCATCCTCCTCGCTCACCGCAATACGGGCAAGGTGCGCGACGCGCTTCACGTTTTTTATATCAACGGACATGTTTGTGCCTCGGGGAAAACCAGCGCTATAGCGGCGCAGCGCGTGCCGCGCAACATGCATCGTGCCGACAACGGCCCTATGGCATCGTGACGCCGTCGCAGAGGAAATAACTGCCGCCGTTACCGCTCTGCTCGCCTTCGTCGGCGGCAGGCCGAACCGATACCAGGTCGATCTGCTTCGGGCTCATCTGTGTCAGTGAGAGAACATCGGGAAAGACGTAGCCCGGCTCCTGGCATATAGCGGTCACCGCCCAGCTTGGTGAGCGTGTCGCTTTGGTGATCTGCAGGAATTCACAATTATATTCGATGCTTTCCAGGCCATTTGCCGGCAGCACGATATTGCCGCCCTCGATCACCGTCTGCAGCGTATCCTTTTTGGCCTGCGCGCAGAGATCCTCCGATTGCAGATAGACCCCGTTGATGAAATCCTCGGCGGCCAGCGCCGGCGACGCGGCAACCAGCATGGAAATGCAAAGAGAGTTTCTCAAGCGCATCGTATCGTGCCGATCGGCTTTCTCTACCGCGTAATCGTCTCGCCGATCTTCGGCAACGCCACTTTCACACCCGATCCGTCCAGTCCGGCCACGAATTTGTCGGCGGTCTGATCTATCATCGGAAATGTGCCGAAGTGAGCGGGAACGACCGTCTCGAACTTGAAGAAACGCTGGCAGGCAAGGGCTGCCACCGCGCCACCCATGGTGAAGCGGTCGCCGATCGGCACGATGCCGATCTTCGGTTCATGCAACTCGTTGATCAGCGCCATGTCGGAAAAGATGTCGGTGTCGCCCATATGGTACAGCGTCTTGTCTTCGGGGAAGTGCAGGACCAGCCCGCCCGGATTGCCGAGATAGGTATTCTGGCCGCCCTCGCCCGGAAACGACGATGAATGCAGAGCCTGAACGAAGGTGGTGGTGAAGCCGCCGCAATCGACCGTACCGCCGATGTTGCCGGGATTGATCTGCTTGTTACCGACGCCCTTGCCGACCAGGTACATGCAAATCTCGAAATTGGCGACCAGCATCGCAGCGCTCTTCTTGAGCACTTCGATGGCGCCGCTGATGTGGTCGCTGTGGCCATGGGTGAGCAACACGTGCGTGACCCCTTCGGCCGGCCCTTCCCACCCACCCGTCCACGACGGATTACCGACCAGATAGGGGTCGATGAGGATTTTCGCGCCTTCGATTTCGATTCGGAATGCCGAATGTCCGTACCAGGTCAGTTTCATCAATGCTTTCCTCGATTTTTGCTTCGGTAGAGGATAGAACGCCGACGGCGAAATTAAAGTACGACGCACGCTTGCGCGTATAAGACGTGCGGCGTCGCGGTCAAAGGAAAAGCCGTTGGGCATCATCAGCATCGAGGAGTTGCCGGCCCGGCTCGGCGGCGGCAAGACCCTGGCCGGTCTCGACCTCGGCGACAAGACGATCGGCGTGGCGGTTTCCGATCGCGGCTTGTCCTTCGCCCACCCGCGCGCTGTCATCATGCGCAGGAAATTCTCGCTCGATGCCGCAGTGCTGCTCGCTCTGCTACAGAAGGAAAACGCCGGCGCCGTGGTGATCGGCCTCCCCATCAACATGGACGGCTCGGAAGGCCCGCGCGCCCAAAAATCCCGCGCTTTCGTACGCAATATGGCTGGATTGACCGATCTGCCCTTCGTCTTTTGGGACGAAAGACTGTCGACGGTGGCGGCCGAGCGGACACTGATCGAGATGGATTTTTCCCGCAAGAAACGCGCCGGCAAGATCGATTCTGCGGCGGCCGCTTTTATCCTCCAAGGCGTTCTCGACCGGCTTCAGGTGCTCGGCGTCGATGCCTGGTCGAAATAGCGGTTGCGCATCGCCGTGATCCAGCCACCAATCGCCTTGCGGCGGCGAAATGCCCAGAACCCCGTCAGCAGCAGCCCATCGAACACGCAAGCTTTCGCCACCATGCCCGGAATGAGTGCCGGATCGACGCCGAGCATCTGTCCATAGAGCTGGAAGACGAGATCGTGCAATTGACGGCTCAGCATGACGTAGCCGAAATTGATGTCGTTGAGCGACAGAAAGAACCAGCCCCAAAACAAGAGGAGCGGAGCCGCCCAAAGCGCGAACAAGGTGCGCATCAGCGGTCGTCCCTCGAATCCAGCCGGCCGGAAATGCGGGCAAGCGAGGAATTATGCGCCGCTGCCTTGGCCATGACATGCGCGGCCGCTCGGATGTCGCCGGTCCCTGGAACTGCAGCGGCAACGGCCGACCGCCTCTCGGCGAGCATCGCGACATAGGACGCCAGAAGTGCCGCCAATTGCACCGCGACAACCATGAACAGCCCATTGATGCCTTGCGCGGCGCCGCCGATGACTATCAGCGACAGCACGCCCAAGGCGGAGATGAAGGCGATCCGCACGACGCTGTCGGCAGGATCCGGGTTGGTCGCGTGGCTGGTCAGTGCTTCAACAAAAGCCCAGCAGAACAACACCGCGACGACAAGCAGTGCCACGGCGAGCGGTGCCACGACGACGGCGTTTTCGAGATCGGCAAATCGAGTGTTCTGGACGGGAACGCCCAGTACGCCAAGGGCCGTCGCCACGCCTCGATTCCCGTCGATGCAGATGAACGCCAGCAGGGCGAAAACGGCCGCCCAATGCAATGCCAGAAAAGAGCTCAGAATATGCCGCATGACGCTCCCGCTTCGCAGGGCAAAGCCGCTCAAGCTGAACAGTCCTTGCCTTAACCATAACATTGGGCTTTGCCACCGGCCGCCGCAATGGAAACCATTCGTTAAGGTTAACGGCCATCCACAGGGGCGCGAGAGCGGCAGCGAATTTGGCGACGGCACCTAGTTGATCGGCGGGTAGAGCGTATCGATGATCATGCGGGCATCATGGCGCGAATCGATCATGCCATAGGTATTGCGCCACTGGCCGGCGAGGCGCGTTTCGACGAAGGCGTCGGCGATCCGCCCTGCCCCCAGCCTGCGAAGCTCTGCCGCCGCCGCCGACAATGCCAATTGCTCGGTCAAGAGCCGCGCCGAGCCCTCGTCGGTTGCTGCGACCTGCATTGCCGCCTTGAGCACGCCGACGGTGCCGCGTCCGCCGGCGCCTAGATCGCGGTCGATGCCGGCCAGCACGTCGTCGAACAGGCCTGGCGCGCGGCCGAGCACGCGCAACACGTCGAGCGCCATGACGTTGCCTGAACCTTCCCAGATCGCGTTGACCGGAGCTTCGCGATAGTAGCGGGCGAGCGGCCCCTCCTCGACATAGCCATTGCCGCCGAGGCACTCCATCGCTTCATAGAGCAGCGGCGGCGCAATCTTGCAAACCCAGTATTTGACGACAGGCGTCATGGCGCGGGCGAAGGCCGCCTCGCCGCGGTCGCCGGCCGCCTCGTCGAAGGAGCGCGCCAGCCGGAACGACAGCGCGGTAGCGGCGGCAACGTCGAGCGCCATATCGCCCAGCACACGCTGCATCAGCGGCTGCTCGATCAGATTGGTTCCAAACACCTTGCGGTGGCGCGTGTGGTGGACAGCCTCGGCCAGTCCGGCCCGCATGATCGCCGACGAGGCGACAGCGCAGTCGAGCCGCGTCAGGGTCACCATATCCATGATCGTCTTCACGCCGGCGCCGGGCTCGCCGACCATCTCGCCGATGGCACTGACGAATTCCACCTCCGACGAGGCATTGGAGCGGTTGCCGAGCTTGTCCTTCAGCCGTTGAAAACGGAAGCCGTTACCGGATCCGTCGCCGAGCAAGCGGGGCACGAGAAAGCACGACAGTCCCTCCGGCACTTGTCCGAGCACCAGGAAGGCATCCGACATCGGCGCCGACATGAACCATTTGTGGCCGGTCAGGCGATAAAACCCGCTGCCGGCGCGCTCGGCCCTGGTGACGTTGGCGCGGACATCGGTGCCGCCTTGCTTCTCGGTCATGCCCATGCCGAGTGTCAGCCCTGCTTTTTCGACCGGCGGCTTTTGGCTTTGATCGTACTTGCGCGTCGTCACCCGCGGCGCCCATTCGCGAAACAGCTTCGGGCTGGCCATCAGCGCTGCCAGCGAAGCGCTGGTCATGGTGATCGGGCAGAGATGCCCGGTCTCGAGCTCAGCCGTGAGATAAAAGCGCGCGGCACGCACCTGGTGGCGACGGCCGATCTCGGCGTCGCCATTCTCCCAGACCGACGAATGCAGCCCGTTGGCAACAGAGCGGCGCATGAGCGCGTGATAGGCGGGATGGAACTCGACCTGGTCGATGCGCCGGCCCTGGCGATCATGGGTCCTGAGCTTCGGCGTCTCGACATTGGCAAGACGAGCCAGCTCCTGCGCCTCATGTGTCAGAACGAAACGGCCAAGCCCGTCGAGGTCCTTACGCACCGGATCGGAAAAGCGCTCGGCAAGCTGGATCAGCAACGGATCGCCCCGCCAGGCGTTGCCGCCGGCCAGCGGCGGCGGCTGGTTGGTCACGTCGTCAGTCACGCTTCGTCCTTATCACCTGAAGGCTGCGAATCCAAAGCCAAGGCGGTTTATAGCCTATGGCCAGCGGCGCGCGACGAAAATACCGGGGAGAACCGATCCAATCCCAAGCCGATGCTTGCAGCCGCGGAGCCTCCCCCCTATAGCAGCGACTTGAGATGACCGACGCATCGTCCCTGCCACTTTATCCCCACCGCCATCTTCTGGGCATCCGCGATCTTTCCCCCGCCGACATAGAGCTTCTGCTCGACCGGGCGGACCGGGCCGTTGCCATCTCGCGGCAATCGGACAAGAAGACATCGACGCTGCGCGGCCGCACCCAGATCAATCTGTTCTACGAAGCCTCGACCCGTACGCAATCGTCGTTCGAGCTGGCCGGCAAACGGCTCGGCGCCGACGTCATGAACATGTCCGTAGCGAGCTCTTCGGTGAAAAAGGGCGAGACGCTGATCGATACTGCGATGACGCTGAATGCCATGCGTCCCGACATATTGATCATCCGCCATCAATCGGCCGGCGCGGCAGCACTTCTTGCCCAAAAAGTCGGCTGCTCGGTGGTCAATGCCGGCGACGGCGCCCATGAGCACCCTACCCAGGCGCTGCTCGACGCACTGACCATCCGCCGCGCCAAGGGTCCGCTGTCGAAGCTGATCGTGGCGATCTGCGGCGACATCCTGCATTCGCGCGTGGCCCGCTCCAATATCATCCTGCTCAACGCGCTTGGTGCCCAGGTGAGGGTCGTCGCCCCTTCGACGCTTTTGCCCGCCGGCATCGAGAAGATGGGCGTCATCGTCACCCGTTCCATGGCCGAGGGTCTGAAGGACGCCGACGTGGTAATGATGCTGCGCCTGCAGCGCGAACGCATGGAAGGCGCCTTCGTACCGTCGGTACGCGAATATTTCCGCTATTTCGGCCTCGACGCCGAGAAGCTGAAGGCGGCCAAGGACGGTGCGCTGGTTATGCATCCCGGCCCGATGAACCGCGGCGTCGAGATCGCCTCGGAGATCGCCGACGGCCCGCAAAGCGTCATCCAGGAACAGGTTGAGATGGGCGTCGCCGTACGCATGGCGGTGATGGAAGCGCTGCTCGACCCGCGTCGAAACGACGAGGGTCGGGGCCGATGAGCATAACGGTCTTCAGCCGCGCCCGCATCGTCGACCCATCGCGCGGCATCGACGAGATCGGCACCGTCATCGTCGAAGGGCGCAAAATTGTTGCCGCTGGCAAGGCGGCCTTGAACCAGGGCGCGCCCGAAGCCGCCACGATCATCGAGTGCGCCGGCAAGGCGATCATCCCCGGCCTGATCGATGCGCGTGTCTTCATCGGCGAACCGGGCGGCGAACACCGGGAGACCATCGCCTCGGCCAGCGTGGCGGCAGCGGCCGGCGGCGTAACCTCGATTGTGATGATGCCCGATACCGACCCGGTGATCGACAATGTGGCGCTGGTCGAATTCGTGCTGCGCACCGCCAAGGATACAGCCATCGTCAACATCTTTCCGGCAGCGGCGATCACCAAGGGGCTGGAAGGCCGCGAGATGACCGAATTCGGCCTGCTGCGCGAGGCCGGCGCGGTCGCCTTCACCGACGGCAGGCATTCTATTGCCAGCGCGCTGGTGATGCGCCGGGCGCTGACCTATGCGCGCGATTTCGGTGGCGTGATCGCCCACGAAACCCAGGATGCCGATCTCGCCTCGTCAGGCGTGATGAATGAAGGCCTATATGCAAGTTGGCTCGGCCTTGCCGGTATTCCGCGCGAGGCCGAATCCATCCCCCTGGAGCGCGATCTGGCGCTGGCGCGGCTGACCGGCGGCGCCTATCACGCGGCCAAGATCTCGACGGCGATGGCGGCGGCTGCTGTGACGCGAGCCAAGGCCGACGGCGCCAATGTCACATCAGGCGTGTCGATCCACAATCTATCGCTCAACGAGAACGATGTCGGCGAGTACCGCACCTTCTTCCGGCTGACGCCGCCGCTGCGCGCCGAGGAAGACCGGCTGGCGATGATCGAAGCGATCAAGGACGGCACCATCGACCTCATCGTCTCCTCGCACGACCCGCAGGACGTCGACACCAAGCGCCTGCCCTTTGCCGATGCTGCGGCCGGCGCCATCGGGCTGGAAACGCTGTTAGGCGCAGCGCTGCGGCTCTATCACAATGGCGACGTGATGCTGCTGCGGCTGATCGAGACACTATCGACCGCGCCGGCAAGGTTGTTCAGCCTGCCCGGCGGCACGCTGAAACCGGGGGCATTGGCCGACCTTGCGCTCGTCGATCTGGACGAGCCATGGGTCGTTAGCGAGAGCGGCATCCGCTCACGCTCGAAAAACACCTGTTTCGAAGGCGCGCGACTGCAAGGCAAGGTCTTGCAAACGATGGTGGCGGGCCGCACAGTGTTTTCGGCCTAGGACGAAGCGGGTGTCACGTCTTCAAATTCGCTCAGCCAAGGAAAGTTCGGGGGAACAATGGTTTACAGTCCCGTCTTGGCATTGGTGTTCGGCTATCTTCTCGGCTCGATCCCGTTTGGCCTGCTGATCACCCGTGCCGCCGGCCTCGGCGACGTGCGCAACATCGGCTCCGGCAACATCGGCGCCACCAATGTGCTGCGCACCGGCAACAAGGGCTTGGCCGCGGCCACGCTGCTGCTCGATGCGCTGAAGGGCACCGCGGCGGTGTTGATCGCAGGCCGCTTTGCGCCCGAACTCGGACTTTGGGCCGGATTCGGCGCGTTTTCAGGTCATCTTTTTCCGGTCTGGCTCGGCTTCAAGGGGGGCAAGGGTGTCGCCACTTACCTCGGCGTGCTGATCGGCCTTGCCTGGCAAGTGGCGCTGATCTTCGCCGTCGTCTGGCTGGCGGTGGCCTTCCTGTTCCGCTTCTCCTCGCTTGCGGCACTGACGGCAGCGGTCGTCGTGCCCGTTGCCCTGTATTTCCTGAGCACCCAGCAGATTGCCGGGCTTTTCGCGGCGATGAGCCTCATCGTCATCGTAAAGCACCGCGCCAACATTGCGCGGCTGCTTGCCGGCACCGAGGGTAAGATCGGGGCCAAGGAGTGAGCGAGCCCGACGCCGGGCCGCGCCTCAGCGACCGGCAGCGGCTGAGCTGGCTTCGTCTGATCCGCACGCCGAATGTCGGCCCGGCTTCCTTTCGCGACCTGATCAACCGGTTCGGTTCGGCCGAAGCAGCATTATCGATGCTGCCCGAGCTGATGATTTCGGGTGGCGCCAAAAAAATCGTCCGCATCCCGTCCATTGCCGAGGTCGAGGCGGAGCTGGAGACGGCCCGGCGGGCCGGGGCCCGCTTCGTCGGCATCGGCGAGGCGGATTATCCGCCGCTGATGAAAAGCATGGATCATCCGCCGCCGCTGCTCGCGGTCAGGGGCAACAGCGCGGTGTTCCGCTTGCCAGCGGTCGCTATCGTCGGCGCTCGCAACGCATCGCTGGCAGGCATCAAGATGGCGCGGATGCTGGCGGCGGATCTCGGCCGCGACGGCTATGGCATTGTTTCCGGCCTGGCGCGCGGCATCGATACGGCCGCGCACCAGGGCAGCCTTTCGACCGGCACGATCGGCGTGCTCGCCGGCGGCCTCGATTTGCCCTACCCGCCCGAAAATGCCGACCTGTGCGACGAGATCGCCGAGCATGGCGGCGCCATCATTTCCGAAATGCCGTTTGGCTGGCAGCCGCGCGCACAGGACTTTCCGCGCCGCAACCGTCTCGTCGCCGGTGCTGCATTGGGATTGGTGGTGGTCGAGGCCGCACAGCGCTCCGGCTCGCTGATCAGCGCCCGCCTCGCCGGCGAGATGGGGCGGCTGGTTTTCGCCGTTCCCGGTTCACCGCTCGATCCGCGCGCCGCCGGCGCCAATGGCCTGCTCAAGGACGGCGCCACCCTTGTGACCGAGGCCGCCGATATCACCGGTGCGATAGCGCCGCTGGTCGGCGGCTGGTCGCCAAGGACATCGCCGCTTGAAGAGCCGCCCGACTTTTCGGCAACACCGCCGCCGCGCGAAGACGATCGCGACCGCGTCGTCGAAGCGCTCGGCCCGACGCCGGTATCAGTGGACGAGATCATCCGCCACACCGGCCTGCATCCCGCCCAAGTGTTCATGGTGCTGCTGGAGCTCGACCTCGCCGCCCGGCTCGAACGCCATGCCGGAGGCAACGTCTCACTGATTTGACCCAGAACTTGCGCATGTCCCGGCAAGCAATTCCGACGTGATCCGATGGCCGATCCGAGCAACAAACCAAAGCAGATGCTGTTCACTCGTATGACGGCCCTTGTCTGGTCAGCTCTGAGTGTCATGCTGGCGCTGCAATGGTCGATGGATCTCGGCATGTCGGGTTTTCCCGACGGCTACATAACGCCCTTCGCAAGAGCGACCAGCACGCTTCTGGGCATTCTGACGGCAGCCTGCATGGCCCAGGGTCTCTACTTTTTCCTGGCCGGCGCGTTCGGCAGGAAAGTAAGCGCCGTCGGTCTTTTCCTGCAAATCCTTGCCGCGGCGGTTCTTACCGTGGCGCCAGTGCTTATCGTGAAGGATTGTCCGAGTTCTCAGGTGTGCAGCAGAGCCTATGAGGCGCTCACCGGCACGATGATGGACGATGGCGCGGGCGGCTAACGCCACTGCATGCGTTCGGCACGAGGCTGTCACCCATGTCGTAGGTACAAACTGTTACCCATGTCTCCGGGCCGTACACAAAATCACCTATGATGACGACGTGAAGGGCTTTGGCATCCGCGTCAGCAAGGCCGGTGCCCGTGCCTTCATCCTGAACTACCGGACTCGCTCGTCGATACACGATCGGCTCTTTCCCTGACTGGAAGTGCGGCGCGGCCCGTGAGGAAGCGAAGCACCTCTAGAAGGACGCAAGGTCAGCGAGTATTCAACCCTCGCCGACGAATTTCTTCTCGGTATGTCTCTAGGACCCTATCAGCCCAAGAATTAGGGGGATCCAAAAGAACCGGGAATTTCTTCGCAAGGCCGCCGTATGTCGAAACTAATTCCGTGTCTGTCATAAGGGGGATTTTTTCCAGCACGTCGGCAAATTGGTCATCGAGTTCGGTCATTGTCTACCGCCGTTCCAGTTCACTAACTCTGGCCTCCAGCGAAGCGATTTGCTGCGCCAGTTCCCGGAGCAATTTCTGCTGATTGTTGTGGTTCTCGACCTCCCGGTCGTTGATAAAGTTGACGCAGGCCACCAAGCGCTCGCTTACGGCATTGATGTGATCGGCGAGATCGAAGCCGTACATCGTCGCGCCTCGTTTACACGTGCCTTCATCCATGAGGCCGCTTCCGGCTGGCAAAGCGGTCATCATCAGGATTATTCCCGAAAGTAGAAGCGTTAGCCGGCACATCTCAAATCTCCCCGCATTGAGCGCGCGAGCTTTGTCCCTTGTTGAGGAAAACGCAAGCTCGCCGGCCAGTGCAGTGACCTTAATCCACCATGTCACGCAACGGCTTTTTGCGCTTGGGCGGCCTGTACTTCTCGACCGGCTTGACCTTCCCGAGATCGACCGTCACCAGCGGTCCCAGGTCGATTGTCACCTTGCCGCCTTCCTCGTCTATGCGCGTGACCTCGCCCATCAGCTCGATCTGCTGACCCCGCTTGACCTTGGATTTGCTGTCCACGATCGAATGCGGGAAGTTGTAGGAGGGGATTGAGACGCTGATACGGTCGTCGGTGACCCGCCTGCGTACCGTGGCCGTGATCGCAACCACGTCACCGATGCCAATGCCCCGCGCCATGTACGGGAGTCTGGGGCGGCCGGTGCCTTAATCAAGATTTTGCTAATATAGACTCAGACTGCAAGCTTCGTCCGTTTCCTCCTCTCTACTGCCCCGATTTGGCGAATTTGGCCCGCTGCCTCACGGTGGCGGGCTTCTGACTTAGCCTGTTTGCTCACCCGTTTACACAACGGGCTCTGAACTGACTTCCGACACTTTGAGGGCCAAGTCTGTCATTGCCCTTCCCCAGCGGATAGCGTCTTGCATTTCCTCGATCGAGGTGACTTCAACGGCCAAGCCGTCACCTTCCCTTTCGTAGCGCAGAAACACAATCCAGTTCGGTCTGCTGTTAAGGTGACCTGCACAATTCGAATGAGCGATTCGATTTCGCACCTTTGACCGCAATTCATACTGCCGCTTGTGTTTCTTCATGCTACGCGCCGCGGCCTCGCCGCCTGGTTGTGATCTTAGCTTTCGATAAATCTCATTAAACCGCTTTGGTGTAGAGAGCTGCTGAACAAAGTCGGCACCGTCCACCGGGTGCATATTGAGTATCTTCGCGACCATCAGGCCCATTGCGCCGTCTAACTTGGCCCAGACCAGGATGACATCCAACATGACCTCGCGGTGTCGAGCGGTCAGTTGATTTAGCGCTATGTCATTCAAGGCAATGTTGATGGGCGTCATAGTCTGGCCTTTCATTTGGCGCATCTGTTCGGACATAGTGCGGACACCAACTTCCGCGGACACAAAAACCCGCCCTCACCTCTCGCAACCTGTTGAAAAACTCTGGATTTGGTGAGCGCGATGGGATTCGAACCCATGACCTACTGATTAAAAGTCAGTTGCTCTACCGGCTGAGCTACGCGCTCCCGCGGGCTCAGAAAGGCCGCCCTCGAAATTGCGCGGAACATAGGGAGAGTGCCTCTGCCGGTCAACCGGAAAAAGACGGCTCCCAGACCGGACCTTCCTGCCGCGTCATCATGCCGTGCGGTGCGCTTCGGCGTTGACGGAATTGCCTCCGTCTCGCGCAAGGGCGAAGCTCGCGCTTGGCGGGACAAGCGCAAGCAGCGAATCGAGAGAACCTTTGCAGATCAGCAACTTGGGATTCTTAGCGGAACAATTTGCGCAGCCTGCCCGTTTTTCCGCGACAAGGGACACGCGTTTCAAGGAGAAGATCATGAATAGGATCATGTCGAGCCTGCTGGCGACCACCCTTTCGATCTCATTCGCTGCCGCGGAGATCGTGCCAGTCAACGCTCAGCCCAGCTATGCGCCCCCTGCCCAAGGGCTCACCTCGAATGTCCAGACCGTCCAGTACGAGCCGTGGCGGAGGCACCGGAATTTCAATCGCGATTTCTCGCGTCGCGATTTCTCCCGGCGCAGTTTTGCGCGTGACGACGGCATGTATTGGCGTGGCCATCGCGGCTATCGCGAATATCGTCGCGGCTATCGCCGCCATGGCGACTACTGGTTCCCGCTGGCCGCTTTCGCCACCGGTGCGCTGATTACCGGCGCTATCATCAACAACCAGAATCGTGTCTATCGCGGCGATGCCCATGTGCAGTGGTGCTATGACCATTATCGGAGCTATCGTGCCTCTGACAACACCTACCAGCCCAATTACGGTCCGCGCCGGCAGTGCCGATCGCCTTACTGAGTCGTGATTAGAGACTGTAAGCCCGCGCCCGCAACGGCGCGGGTTTTTCATGGGTGCGAAGCCGGTGCCATCCCTGCTTATTGCACGCTTAGCGTCCTGCGCACAGCGTGGCGCCAACCTGCCAGCTTGGCGGCACGTGTCGAAGCATCCATCTCCGGCTTGAACCGGCGCTCGAGCGCCCAACTCCTGGCGAATTCCCGCGCCTTCGGCCAGACACCGGCCTTCGAGCCGGCCAGCCATGCCGCACCAAGCGCGGTCGTCTCGAGAATTGTCGGCCGGTCGACCGGCGCATCGAGAATGTCGGCCAGCCGCTGCATGGTCCAGTCCGACGCCACCATGCCGCCATCGACCCTGAGCACGGTCTTGGCCGAGGCGCCCTTCCAGTCCTTGCGCATAGCGTCAAGCAGGTCGCGCGTTTGGAACGCAACGGATTCCAGTGCCGCGCGGGCAAATTCCGCCGGCCCGGAATTGCGGGTCAGCCCGAAGATGGCGCCGCGCGCCTCGGCATCCCAGTGCGGTGCGCCGAGCCCGACGAAAGCCGGCACCAGATAGACGTTCTGCGTCGGATCGGCCTCCGCCGCCAATTTGCCGCTCTGCTCGGCCTTGCCGATCACCTTGATGCCGTCCCGCAGCCACTGCACGGCAGCGCCGGCGATAAAGATAGAGCCCTCCAAGGCATAGGTGGTGTTGCCGTTCAGCCTGTAGGCGATGGTGGTCAAAAGCCGGTTCTTCGAACGCACCAGATCGCTGCCGGTGTTGAGCAACGCGAAGCAACCGGTTCCGTAGGTGGATTTCATCATGCCCGGCTCGAAACAGGCCTGGCCGATCGCCGCCGCATGCTGGTCGCCGGCCACACCGAGGATTCTGATCTCTGCACCAAACAGGCTTTTGTCGGTTATTCCAAAATCATCGGCACAGTCTTTCACCTGCGGCATCATTCTTGCAGGTATACCAAGAATGGCCAGCAACTCGTCATCCCAGGCGTTTTGTTCGATGTTGTAGACCAGCGTGCGCGAGGCATTGGTGGCGTCAGTGGCGTGGACCTTGCCGCCAGTCAGGCGCCAAATCAGAAAACTGTCGATAGTGCCGGCCAGCAGTTCGCCCTTCTCGGCGCGTTTTCTGGCGCCCTTCACCTTGTCCAGCATCCAGGCGATCTTGGTGCCGGAGAAATAGGGATCGAGCAGCAGGCCGGTCTTTTTCGTGAATTTCTTCTCCAGCCCCAGCTTCTTCAGTTTCTGGCATAGCGGCGCGGTGCGGCGGTCCTGCCAGACAATCGCGTTGTGGATCGGCTCGCCGGTCTCCTTGTCCCAGATGACGACGGTTTCGCGCTGGTTGGTGATACCGATCGCGGCGACGTCCGCTGCGTTGCGGCCGGCTGTCTTCAGCGCGGCCCTCACCGTTTCCACGACGCTCGACCAGATTTCCTCGGGATCGTGCTCGACCCAGCCGGAGGCCGGATAATATTGGGTGAATTCCTTTTGCCCGCTGCCGACGACCTTCATCTTGTCGTCGAACAGGATCGCCCGGCTCGATGTCGTGCCTTGGTCGATTGCAAGGATGTATCCGGTCATTCTCTCTCCCGTCGAAGCGAATTCAAGGTGCTGCGATGTCTCGGCGCCAGATGGCGCGGAGCCGTTCACGCAAACAGGGGAGACGGCAACATGCCGCCTCCCCTGAGTATCGCGATGCGGGCGCGAACGCCCGCATCAAACGGCCCTATTGCTGCCAGCTCTTCACCAGCTCGTCATAGTTGATGGTGACCGGTTTTTCCTTCTCGTTCTCGATCTTGAGCTGAGGAGCGAGATTGCCCTTCTTGACCGCGTCGGCGTTCCAATAGGCGAGGTCATGCTCTTCGGCCATCTTCGGGCCGATATCGCCCTGGACGCCCGACTTCTCGATGCGGCTCATCACCTTTTCCTGCTCGGCGCAGAGCGAGTCCATCGCTTCCTGCGCGCTCTTGGCGCCCGATGAAGCGTCGCCGATAGCTTGCCACCAAAGTTGTGCCAGCTTCGGATAATCCGGCACGTTGGTGCCGGTCGGCGACCATTGGACGCGTGCCGGCGAGCGGTAGAACTCGATCAAGCCGCCGAGCTTCGGAGCACGCTCGGTGAAGCTCTTGTCGTGGATCGTGCTCTCGCGGATGAAGGTCAGGCCGACATGGCTCTTCTTCACGTCGACCGTCTTCGAGGTGACGAACTGCGCGTAGAGCCAGGCGGCCTTGGCGCGGTCGGTCGGCGTCGACTTCATCAGCGTCCAGGAACCGACGTCCTGATAGCCAAGCTTCATGCCGTCCTTCCAGTAGACGCCATGCGGCGACGGCGCCATGCGCCACTTCGGCGTGCCGTCGTCGTTCAGCACCGCCTTGGCGCTGGCGTCGACCATGCTGGCGGTGAACGCGGTATACCAGAAGATCTGCTGGGCAACCGCGCCCTGCGCCGGCACCGGCCCTGACTCGGAGAAGGTCATGCCCTGGGCTTCCGCCGGTGCATAGGCCTTCAGCCAATCGAGGTACTTCTGGATGGCATAGACGGAAGCCGGACCATTGGTGTCGCCGCCGCGCGCCGTGCAGGAACCGACCGGTCGCGAATTCTCGTCGACCTTGATGCCCCATTCGTCGACGGGCAGACCGTTCGGAATGCCCTTGTCGCCATTGCCGGCCATCGACAGCCATGCGTCGGTGAACCGCCAGCCGAGCGACGGGTCCTTCTTGCCATAGTCCATATGGCCGTAGACCTTCTTGCCGTCGATCTCGCGGCCGGTGAAGAACTCGGCGATGTCCTCATAGGCCGACCAATTGACCGGCACGCCGAGGTCGTAGCCGTATTTGGCCTTGAAGTCCGCCTTGTTCTTCTCGTCATTGAACCAGTCGTAACGGAACCAGTAGAGGTTCGCGAACTGCTGGTCGGGAAGCTGGTAGAGCTTCTTGTCGGGCGCGGTGGTGAACGAGGTGCCGATGAAATCCTTCAGGTCGAGATTCGGGTTGGTGACATCCTTGCCGTCGCCTGCCATCCAGTCGGTCAGGTTGCGCACCTGCTGGTAGCGCCAGTGCGTGCCGATCAGATCGGAATCGTTGACCCAGCCGTCATAGAGGTTCTGGCCGGTCTGCATCTGGGTCTGGATCTTCTCGACGACGTCGCCTTCCTGGATGACGTCATGCGTGACCTTGATGCCGGTGATGGCGGTAAAGGCCGGCGCCAGCACCTGCGATTCATACTGATGCGTGGCGATGGTTTCGGAAACCACCTTGATATCCATGCCGGCGAAAGGTTTCGCGGCATCGATGAACCATTGCATTTCGGCTTCCTGGCCGGCGCGGTCGAGCGTCGAGAGGTCGCCGATTTCCTTGTCCAGGAAGGCCTTGGCCTCGTCCATTCCGGCATAGGCATTGCTTGCCCCGAGCAACAGGACAAGCGCAGTTGTTGATGTCAAGAATTGCCGTCGCATGTATTTCCTCCACTGTTAAAGTTCAAAGTGCGATCTGGATCGGCGGCCGGCACGCCGCCGTTCCAACAGTTTCCCCCTCTATACGTAGCGGAACACGCCGACGGCGAAGACCACGGAGAGAGCGAGAGCCCACCACAGATTGGGTCCGACTAGACCCAGCCAAGCGAGATGGATAAAGGCGCTGCCCAGCAGCGACAGGAACAGGCGGTCGCCGCGCGTCGTTTCGAAGCGCAGCACGCCGACGCGCGGATTGCCGCCCGGCGAGACGTATTCCCACACCGCCATGCCGCAAAGCAGCAGAAAGATGGTTCCAAAGAAGGCCGCGGTCGGCCACGTCCAGGCCATCCACGAAAAGTCGAGGTTGGACGAGAGGTTAAATCCCCACAGGCGGATATTGGCCGGATCGCTGAAGCCTACCGTTATTGCCACGAAATCGATTTGAAGTGCCACCCAGGCCACTACGACCAGGGCGAGAAACAGCACGGCCCACCACCATGGGCTTCTGTCGACCTGCTCCATCATACCCTCCCCAGGGCAAAGCCCTTGGCGATGTAGTTGCGCACAAACCAGATGACGAGCGCGCCGGGAATCAGCGTCAGCACGCCGGCGGCGGCAAGCAACCCCCAATCCATACCGGCGGCCGAAACGGTGCGGGTCATGGTCGCGGCGATCGGCTTGGCATCCGTGGTCGTCAGCGTGCGGGCGATCAAGAGCTCCACCCACGAGAACATGAAGCAGAAGAAGCACGCCACGCCGATGCCGCTCGCAATCAGCGGCATGAAGATCTTGATGAAGAAGCGCGGGAACGAATAGCCGTCGATATAGGCGGTCTCGTCGATCTCCTTGGGCACGCCCGACATGAAGCCTTCGAGGATCCACACCGCCAGCGGCACGTTGAACAGGCAATGCGCCAGAGCCACGGCGATATGGGTGTCGATAAGGCCGAAGGCCGAATAAAGCTGGAAGAATGGCAGCGCGAACACCGCCGGCGGCGCCATGCGGTTGGTCAGCAGCCAGAAGAACAGATGCTTGTCGCCGAGGAAGCGATAGCGCGAAAAAGCATAGGCAGCAGGCAGTGCCGCAGCCACCGAAATCACCATGTTCATAACCACATAGGTGATCGAGTTGATGTAGCCCGAATACCAGGACGCGTCGGTGAAGATGGTGCGGTAATTCGCCAATGTCGGCGCGTGCGGGTAGAGAGTCAGCGACGAGACGATCTCGCCATTGGTCTTGAAGCTCATATTGATGAGCCAGTAGATCGGCAAAAGCAGAACGACGATGTAGAGCGTCGGCACGATCCACCACCAGCGCGACTCCTCGCCGCGACGGCGCATCAGCCGTGCGATCTCGTCCTGTCGTAGCGTGCTGGCGAGCCCTTCCGAAGCTGTCGTCTCGCTCACCCTATCGGCTCTCTCTTCGGTGCGGCTCATCTCAACGCTCCGCGTCGTAATTGGTCATCACGGTGTAGAACACCCACGACAACAGCAGGACGATAAGGAAGTAGACCAGCGACATCGCCGCCGCCGGGCCGAGGTCGAACTGGCCGAGCGCGGTCTTGACGAGATCAATCGAAAGAAAGGTCGTCGAGTTGCCGGGGCCGCCACCGGTGACCACGAACGGCTCCGTGTAGATCATGAAGCTATCCATGAAGCGCAGCAGCACGGCGATCAGCAGCACGCGGTTCATCTTCGGCAGCTGGATGTAGCGGAACACCGCCCAGCGCGAGGCACCGTCGATCTTGGCTGCCTGATAAAAGGCATCCGGGATCGAGACCAGGCCGGCATAGCAGAGCAGGACGACGAGGCTGGTCCAATGCCAGACGTCCATGATGATGACCGTGACCCAGGCGTCATATGGGTCTTGCACATAATTATAGTCGATGCCGAGCGCGTTGACGTAATAGCCGAGCAGGCCAATGTCGTTGCGCCCGAACACCTGCCAGATGGTGCCGACGACGTTCCACGGGATCAGCAGCGGCAACGCCATCAAAACAAGGCACACAGGCACGCCCCAACCCTTCTTCGGCATATTGAGCGCAATGAAGATGCCGAGCGGCACTTCGATCGCCAGGATGATAAAGGAGAAGACAAGGTTGCGGATCATCGCCTGCCAGAAGCGGCTCGAGGAAAGCAGTTCCTCGAACCATTCCGTGCCGGCCCAGAAGAAGACGTTATTGCCGAAAGTGTCCTGCACCGAATAATTGACGACCGTCATCAGCGGTATGACCGCCGAGAACGCCACCAGCAGCAACACCGGCAGCACCAGGAACCAGGCTCTGTTGTTCCAGGTCTTTTCCACTTCAGGCCCCCATCTCGACGCGCCAGGAATCGGCATAGATGTTGATGCCGGCTGGGTCGAACCGCACCTTCGGATCAGCCGGAACTGTCTCGTCCTCGCCGATGACGGCGGCGATCTCGCGCCCTTCGAGATTGGCACGGACCACCTTGTGGCGGCCGACGTCCTCGACCTTGCTGATCCGGACGGCCATGCCCTGGCTGCCCAGGCGCACATATTCGGGACGGATGCCGAGCTCGATGGCGCCGCCACCGGCCTTAGGCACGCCCGGCAGTTCGATCTGCTGCGAGCCCAGCCGCGCAGTCTTGCCGTCGATCGCCACCGGCATGACGTTCATGCCGGGCGAGCCGATGAAATAGCCGACAAAGGTGTGGCGCGGGCGCTCGAACAGCTCTGCCGGTGTGCCGATCTGCACGATTTCGCCGTCATACATGACGACCACCCTGTCGGCGAAGGTCAAGGCCTCGGTCTGGTCGTGCGTGACATAGACCATGGTGTAGCCGAAGCGGCGGTGAAGCTGCTTCAACTGGGAGCGCAGCACCCATTTCATATGCGGGTCGATGACGGTCAAAGGCTCGTCGAACAGGATGGCATTTACGTCGGAGCGCACCAGCCCGCGCCCGAGCGAGATCTTCTGCTTCTGATCGGCTGTCAGTCCGCGGGCCTTTCGTTTGGCCATATCGGCCAGCCCGGTCATCTCCAGCGTTTCGCGCACCTTACGGTCGACGTCGGCCTCCGGCACGCCGCGATTGCGCAGCGGGAACGCCAGATTGTCGTAGACCGTCATCGTGTCGTAGATCACCGGGAACTGGAAGACCTGGGCGATGTTGCGCTCTTGGGTCGACAGGTTGGTCACGTTCCTGCCGTTGAACAGCAACTGGCCGTGTGAGGGATGCAGCAATCCCGAAATGATGTTGAGCAGCGTAGTCTTACCGCAGCCGGACGGGCCGAGCAGCGCATAAGCGCCGCCATCCTCGAAGGTGTGTTGCACTTCCTTCAACGCGAAATCGGCATCCGTGCGCGGGTTCTGCAGATAGGAGTGGCGGATATGATTGACATCGATGCGCGCCATCGCTTCCTCCTAAGCCGCCAGCTTCGGCGCGGCCACGGCGCGGCCGTGCTCGTCGAAGACCATGATGTGGCGCGGGTCGATAAACACCTCGACCTCCTCGTCCGGCTCGAAGTCGCGAATGCCGTGGGTCAGCATGACCCAGCGCGCATCGGCAAAATCGAGATGGATGAAGCTTTCCGATCCGGTGATCTCAGTGATCGTCACCTTTGCGCGCACCGGCACTGCGGCGGCGTTGGGCCGATCGAGGGACAGATGATGCGGCTGGAAGCCGATCGTATAGATCGCATCGGCAATGCTGAAGAGTTCGGCCGGCACTGGCAATTTCACACCGCCCTCGAGCAGGAAATCCAGGCCCTTCTTGGCAAGCACAATGGTGTTGAGCGGCGGATCGGCGAAGGTCCTCGCCGTCACCAGATCGACCGGTTTGCGGAACACTTCGATGGTCGGCCCGAACTGGGTGATGCTGCCCTCGGAAAGCGTTGCCGTGTTGCCGCCGAGCAGCAAGGCCTCGTGCGGCTCGGTCGTGGCATAAACAAAGATTGTGCCGGCGGCCGCGAAGACTTTCGGCAGTTCCGCGCGTAATTCTTCACGCAGCTTGTAGTCGAGATTGGCGAGCGGCTCGTCGAGCAGCACGAGGCTGGCATTCTTGACGATGGCGCGGGCCAGCGCGGTGCGCTGCTGCTGGCCGCCCGACAGACTGAGAGGCGTCCGGTCGAGATAGGGCGTGAGCTTGAGAAGGGCGGCGGCATTGCGCACCTCCCTGTCGATGGTTGCCTGATCCGTGCCAGCTACCCGCAGCGGTGAGGCGATGTTTTCGTAGACCGTCATCGCCGGATAATTGATGAATTGCTGGTAGACCATGGCGACGTTGCGCTTTTGCACCGGCATGCCGGTGACATCCTTGCCATCGAACCAGACCGAGCCCGAGGTCGGCACGTCGAGGCCCGCCATCAACCGCATCAGGCTGGTCTTGCCGGAGAGCGTCGGCCCGAGCAGGACGTTGAGCGAGCCGTGCTGAAGCGTCAGCGAGACATCGCGGATATGTTCCGCCGCACCCACCGTCTTCGTCACGTTTCTCAGTTCAAGCATGATGCCTCCTCCCAGGCTTTCTGCATCAGTCGGCCGTCCCTATTCGGCAGCCGCTACGTGCTGCCGGCTTATTCCGCGCATGAACTCGTCGAGCACTGCCGCCTGCTCACGGCTGAGACGCAGGCCGCGCTTGGTCCGGCGCCACAATACATCCTCGGCAGTCATCGCCCATTCGTTTTCGGCGAGGTAGCGCACCTCGGCTTCGTAGAGATCGGCGCCGAAGTTGCGGCCAAGATCGACGTTCGATTTGGCGAGGCCCAGCAGCTTCCTTGCGCGGGTGCCGTAGAGCCGGGTCAACCGGCGGGCCAGCCGCGCGTCGAGGAACGGGTACGCCGTTTTCAGTTTCGCCACTTCGGCATCGAAGCCGGTAACAGGAAAGTCACCGCCGGGCAGCGGCGCGCTTGCCGTCCATGGCTTGCCGCGCTTGCCGAGAAAACCCTCGATCTTCTCGAGCATCGATTCCGACAATCGGCGGTAGGTGGTGATCTTGCCGCCAAAGGCATTGACGATCGGGGCGGCACCCTCGCCTCCATCGGCCTTCAGCACATAGTCGCGGGTGGCTTCCTGCGCCTTTGAGGCACCATCGTCGTAGAGCGGGCGCACCGCGGAATAGGTCCAGACGATATCCGACGGCTTGACCGGCTGCGCGAAATATTCGCTTGCCGCAGCGCAGAGATAGTCGATCTCGGCATCACTGATCCTGACGTCGTGCGGATCGCCGGGATAGTCCCGGTCGGTGGTGCCGATGAGCGTGAACTCGTCTTCATAGGGGATGGCGAAAATGATGCGCCCGTCCTTGTTCTGAAAGAAATAGGCGCGTGGGTCGTCGAATTTCTTGCCAACGACGATGTGGCTGCCTTGCACGAGGCGGACATTGTGCACGTCGTTCAAGCCGACGGTGGCCGACAGCACCTGATCGACCCACGGGCCGGCGGCATTGACCAGCAGCCGCGCCTTGACCTCCTCGGTATCGCCGGTCCGCACGTTTTCAAGCCTGACCGTCCAGAGATTGCCTTCGCGGCGTGCGCTGACGACCTTTGTTCGGGTTCGAATGGTTGCGCCGCGCTCGGCAGCGTCGCGGGCGTTCAACACAACCAGCCGGGCATCGTTGACCCAACCGTCCGAATATTCGAACGCCTTTCGAAACAGCGGCTTCAGCGGCTTGCCGGCCGGATCCTTGGCCATGTCCAGCGTTTTCGTCGGCGGCAGCAATTTGCGCCCGCCAATATGATCGTAGAGGAAAAGCCCGAGCCGGATCAGCCAGGCCGGACGCAGCCCCTTGGCGTATGGCAGCACGAAGCGCATCGGCCAGATGATATGCGGCGCGTTCCTCCACAGGACCTCGCGTTCCATCAGCGCTTCGCGCACCAGGCGGAACTCGTAGAATTCGAGATAGCGCAAGCCGCCATGGATCAGTTTGGTCGAGCCCGAAGAGGTTCCGCTGGCCAGATCGTTCATCTCGGCAAGAAATACCGAAAACCCACGCCCCACGGCATCGCGGGCGATGCCGCAGCCATTGATGCCGCCACCGATGACGAAAATGTCATGGATCGGTGATGCGCCCAAACAGTCCTCCCTCGATTTCGCATTGCAGCATTTTTGGGTTCTTGCGAAACCGTACGGGAATTATTTCGAAATGATAACGAATGTCAAACGAAATATGATTGGCGACAGGATGCCGCAACGGCATCTCTAGGAGAGCGACGTTTCGATCAGCTGAACTTCTGCCTCCTGGCAGATCTTACGCACCGATGGGATGTCGCAACGATCGGTGATAAAGGTGTTGACCTGCGACAGATGGCCGATGCGGACGGGCGCGGTGCGCTCGAACTTGGTCTGGTCCGACACGAGGATCACATGCCGCGCGTTGGCGATGATCGCCTGCGCGACTTTCACCTCGCGAAAATCGAAGTCGAGCAGTGCGCCGTCGTGATCGATGGCCGAGGCGCCGATCACCGCAAAATCGACCTTGAACTGCCGGATGAAATCGACCGCTGCCTCGCCGACCACACCGCCGTCGGAACCGCGTACGACACCGCCGGCGATCACCACCTCGATCGAAGGATAAACGCGCATCCTATTGGCAACATTGATGTTATTGGTGATGACCATCAAGCCGCTGTGATCGAGCAGCGACTTGCTGACAGCTTCCGTCGTTGTTCCGATATTGATGAAAAGAGACGCGTTGTCGGGGATCAGCCGGGCTGCTGCGCGGCCGATCGCCTCCTTCTCCTCGGCGGCGATCTTGCGCCGAGCCTCATACTCCATGTTCTCGATGCCGGACGGGAACAATGCCCCGCCATGAATGCGAGACAAAAGCCGCTGGTCGCAGAGATCGTTGAGATCCTTGCGGATCGTCTGCGGCGTCACGTTGAAATGCGTCGCCAACTCCTCGACCAGTACGCGGCCATGGTCCTTGGCCATCTGGATGATTTCGGAATGACGCGGCGACAGATACATCTAGCAACCTCTCGTTTTCGTTTTACTTGTCTATAACGGAAAACGAAAGCCATGAACAGGAAGATCAGGTGGCTGCAAGAAAGCCCCGGCGCAACCTCGATGATGCCGGTCAACCCAGGCCACGCGCAATTTCAGTAATGACCTCGAAAGCAGTATCGACATCCGCCGCTGTCGTTTCGAACTGCCCGACCTGAAAGCGGATCGCCACCTTCCCGTCCACCCGGGTTTGCGTCAGGTAGATGCGGCCGTCATCGTTGATCGCGCTGACCAACCGCAAATTGTGCTCGTCAGAGTCGGCGCCCGCAGCCGCGAGATGCCGGAACGAGAACAGCGACAGCATCGGTTCCGTGACGATCTCGAAATCCGGTTCCCTTGCCAGCCTTGCGGCGAGGCTCTCGCTCCAGGCGACATGGTTGCGGACCATGGTCCGCAGATTTTCCAAGCCATGTGCACGCAACAGGAACCAAAGTTTCAGCGCGCGGAACCTCCGGCCAAGCGGCACCGACCATTCGGAGTAGTTGATGACTCCGTCGCGGCCATGCGTCTTGAGGAATTCGGGCTGGATCGCCAGCGTGCGCACGAGGTCTTCCGGCTGACGGATGAACTGCATCGAGCAATCGAACTGTGCGCCCAGCCATTTATGCGGGTTGAAGACAATGGAATCCGCATGTTCGGCGCCTGCCCAGAAATGCCGGAACTCGGGGCAGATCATGGCGGAGCCAGCCCATGCGGCATCGACATGCAGGTAGAGCCCGTGCCGCTTAGCCACCGCGGCAACAGCCGCCACATCGTCGGTGCCGCCGGTACTTGTGCCACCGACGCTGGCGATGATCCCCGCCGGCAGCATGCCGTTTTCGCGGTCGGTGACGATCGCGGCTTCCAGAGCCGCCGTCTGCATGGCGCGGAAGCGTCCGGCGACCGGAATGCGCACGAGGTTCGCCTCGCCGATGCCCGACACCCAGATCGCCCGGTCGATGGAAGTATGGACTTGGCCGGAAGAATAGACCCGCACGACCGGCTGGCCTTGCAAGCCGTTCTTGTTACCTTGCCAGTCGAGCGCGCGCTCGCGCATGGTCAGCACGGCGGCAAGCGTCGCCGATGAAGCCGAATCCTGCATGACGCCGGAAAATCCCTCCGGCAGACCAAGCGCCTGCCGCATCCAGTCGACGACACGCGTCTCGAGTTCGGTTGCCGCCGGCGAGGTCTGCCAAAGCATGCATTGCGCAGCCATGGCGGAAACCAGATACTCGGCCACGACCGAGGCCGGTGCCGCATTGGCCGGGAAATAGGCGAAGAAACGCGGATGCTGCCAATGCGTCATGCCCGGCAGAATCTTTTGCTCGAAATCGGCGAAGATTGCCTGCATCGTTTCGCCGTTTTCCGGCGGCGCGACATCGATGCTTCTGAAGATTTCGCCCAGCTCGACAAACGGCCGCACCGGTCTTTCGCGAAGGCTGTCTCTGTAGTCGGCGCCCCATTCGGCCGCTCGCAGCGACCATTCGCGGAATTCGTTGCTATTCATCTTCGCCTCCGTAGCGCCTCGTCGAGCCGCCATCAAAGAGCACGAAAAACGAAGGTTTTCATTCGGGAAAATCAGGCAAGCTGGCAAAGGCAGTCTTCAGCGCGTTCGACCAGCTATCCGAGATCGTGCGATAATATTGATCATCCTGGGTTATTCGCTTTTTGAGGCCGACCTTGAAGGTGTCCTTTTCATAGAACAGCAGGTCGAGCGGCAGGCCGACCGACAGGTTCGACTTCAGCGTCGAGTCGAACGACACGAGCAGCAACTTCACCGTCTCGGCGAAACTCATCGTCCTTTCATAAGCGCGGATGATGATCGGCTTGCCGTATTTGGTCTCACCGATCTGGAAGAACGGCGTGTCGTCGGTGGATTCGATGAAATTGCCTTCCGGATAGATCATGAACAGGCGCGGCGCGCTGCCCTTGATCTGACCGCCGAGGATGAAGGAGGCGTTGAAATAGGAATCCGCCTTTTCGCCCGCCGGCGACGAACTGGCGATGACCTCCTTGACGGTGTCTCCGACCAGCCGCACTGTCTGGTACATGGAAGGCGTTTCGAGCAGCGTGGCACGGCGCTCCGCCACTGCCTTGGTGCGTTCGTCGAGCAGGCTGACTACGGCCTGCGTCGTCGCCAGATTGCCGGCCGACATCAAAACGATGACGCGCTCGCCCGGCTCTTCCCAGACATGCATCTTCCTGAAGGTCGAGATCGAATCCATGCCGGCGTTGGTGCGCGTGTCCGACATGAACACGAGCCCGCGATCGATCTTCAGGCCGACGCAATAGGTCATCGAATCTCTTTGGCAACAATCTTGGCGGAGATTACTGCTCCACGGTGACGGTGACGGCAAGCTGTTCTTCCGCCTGTCCCAGCCGAATTCCCGACACCGGTGTGGCGTCGCGATAATCGCGGCCAGTCGCCACCTTTACATAACGCTCGTCGGGAGAAATGCCGTTGGCGACGTCGAAGGCGACCCAGCCGAGGCCCGAGACATGCGCCTCGGCCCAGGCGTGGCTTGCCGCCTGCTCGATCGCTGCATTCATCATCAGGTAGCCACTGACATAGCGCGCCGGAAAATCCATGGCGCGCGCCGCCGCAACGAAGATGTGGCTGTGGTCCTGGCAAACGCCGGTCTTGAGCGCCAGGGCCTCTTCGGCCGGCGTCGTCGCGTTGGTGGTGCCCGGCGTATGAGCGACGCGCTCGCCGATCATCGCCATCAACCGGTGCAGCCTTTCGATGTCGGTGCCCTTGCCGACCGAGGCAGCAAGCTCGCGAATGCCGCTGCCGATCGTCGTCAGCGGCGTTTCGTGGCCGAACAGCCAGAGCGGCACGAAACCCTGGTGCGGCCCGCAGACGCCGGCGGTGTCGCGCGTCACCACTTCGCCGGCTGCTTCGACGGTGATGAAGTCGCGCTCACCCTCGACGCTCAACAGCCGGGTATCATTGCCGAAATGGTCGGTGAAGCGCACTTCCTCGCGTGCGCCTTCGATCTTCAGCGCCCAGGACAGTACCGTCTGGGTCCGCCCGTTCACCGGGAGCAGCCGCAAACGCTGCAACAAATAATGCACCGGCGCATCGTAGCGGTATTCGGTCCGGTGGGTGATCTTCAGCCGCATCGCACTCGTCCCTGGAGCATGAGCTTTTCCGAAAACCGGTCTCCGCTTTTTGGGGTCATGCTCAATAGAACCTGTAATCCTGCGCGATCTCGTCGCCGAGCCTGGTGTTGTCGCGGATGAAATTGGCCAGGAATTCATGCAGACCGGCGTCGAAAATATCCTTGATCGAGCCGGCCGTCAGCATGGCCTGGGTCTTGGCAGCCGTCGCATGGCAGGCGTGGCGCTCACCATAGTCGTCACCCAGGAATTTGAGATGCTCCGTCAGGAAGCGGTAGCAAAAGGTCAGCGAGCGCGGCATGCGGACGTTGAGGATCAGATAGTCGGCGATGTTGCTCGGCTTGTAGTCGGCGTCATAAACCCAGCGGTAGGAGCGGTGCGCCGATACAGAGCGCAGGATCGATTCCCACTGGTAGTTGTCGAGCGTCGAGCCGACCCAGGAAATCGACGGCAACAGCACGTAGTATTTCACATCCAGGATGCGCGCGGTGTTGTCGGCGCGTTCGACATAAGTGCCGAGCTGCGAAAAATCGAAAATCTCATTGCGCAGCATCGTGCCGTAGAACGAGCCGCGGATCAGCGCCGTCTCGCGTTTGATTGCGTCGAGCGCGTTGGGCAGGTCGCGCTCGTCGATCGGCTTGGCCAGCATCCGCTTCAGCGACATCCAGGCTTCGTTGATGCTTTCCCAGGTTTCACGCGTCAACGCGGTACGCACCATGCGGGCATTGTTACGGGCCGTTTCGATAGACGACATCGTGCTCGACGGGTTCGATGTGTCGCGCAGCAGATAGTCGGCGACATTGGCGGCGGTGTAGTCGGAATATTTCTGCGTGAAGCTGGCGTCCGAACCGGCGCTGAGCAGCACCGAATTCCACTCCTCCGAAGCGTTCTGAGTACGGGTTAGCGCCATGCGCAAGCCGGCGTCCACCAGCCGCGCCATGTTTTCCGCCCGCTCGATATAGCGGTTCATCCAATAGAGCCCGTTGGCGGTGCGGCCGAGAAGCATGTCAGGCGGTCCTGTGGCGAACGGTGGACGGTGGACGGTGAATGGTGACTATCCAGAACCTAAGCCACGATGCCGCGTGCTTCACTTCAGGGCATTTCACCAACATCAACAACATATATCCTTATCTATTCACTATTCACTACTCACTACTTCCACTCTAATCATCCAACACCCACGTATCCTTTGTGCCCCCGCCTTGCGAGGAATTGACGACCAGCGAGCCTTCCTTGAGCGCTACTCGGGTCAGCCCGCCGGGCACGATCTGGATACGGTCGGAAACCAGCACATAGGGGCGCAGATCGACATGGCGCGGCGACAGCCCCTTGTCCGTCAGGATCGGACAGGTCGACAGCGCCAGCGTCGGCTGAGCAATGTAGTTCGATGGTTTTGCCGCGAGCTTTTTCGAAAAATCCTCGCATTCCTTCTTGGTCGCCGCCGGACCGACCAGCATGCCGTAGCCGCCGGACCCGTGGACCTCCTTGATGACCAGTTCATCGATGTGCTCGAGCACGTATTTCAGGCTGTCCGGCTCCGAGCAGCGCCAGGTCGGGATGTTGCCGAGCATCGCCTTGCGGCCGGTGTAGAATTCGACGATCTCGGGCATGTACGAATAGATCGCCTTGTCGTCAGCGATGCCGGTTCCCGGCGCATTGGCGATCGTGATATTGCCGGCGCGGTAGACGTCCATAATGCCCGGCACGCCAAGTGCCGAGTCGGGGCGGAAGGTCATCGGATCGAGGAACGAGTCGTCGACACGCCGGTAAAGCACGTCGATCTGCTTGTACCCCTCGGTCGTGCGCATCGCGACATGGCCATCGACGACGCGCAGATCCTGCCCTTCGACGAGTTGCACGCCCATCTGGTCGGCAAGGAAGGCATGTTCGAAATAGGCCGAGTTGAAGCTGCCCGGCGTCAGCACGGCAATCGTCGGCGTGCCCTTGGTGCTTTGCGGCCGTACCGCCGCCAGCGACTGGCGCAGGAGCTGCGGATAATTCTCCACCGGCCGCACCTTGATCTGCTGGAACAACTCGGGAAACAGCTGCATCATCGTCTCGCGGTTCTCCAGCATGTAGGAGACGCCGGACGGCGTGCGCGCATTGTCCTCCAGTACGTAGAACTCGTTCTCGCTAATGCGTACGATGTCGACGCCGATGATGTGGGTATAGACGCCGGCCGGCGGCCGCACCCCGATCATCTCGGGCAGGAACGCCTCGTTCCTGGCGATCAACTCCTTCGGCACCCGGCCGGCGCGCAAGATCTCCTGGCGATGGTAGATGTCGTCGAGAAAGGCGTTCAGCGCCTGGACGCGCTGCTCGATGCCTTGCGTCAGCCGTCGCCATTCATTGCCCGAAATGATGCGCGGAACGATGTCGAAGGGTATCAGCCGCTCCGATGCTTCCTGCTCGCCATAGACGGCGAAAGTGATGCCTGTCTTGCGAAAGACGCGTTCGGCGTCCTGCATCTTCTCGGTAAGTCTGGCCGGGTCCTGTTCCTTCAGCCAGCGATCGTAAGCCGAATACGGTTTTCTCAGCCCGGAAACTTCCGGAAGCATTTCGTCGAACGCTGCCAATCGCATACTCCCCTGTGACGCCATTTCACTGGCCTCGCTGGAGAAAATCAAGCGCAATCGGCGATTTGGCGGGCGCCGGCGATCAGTATATCGCGGTTGCCTAAAATTAAGGCAGCACCAATAGGGCCTTGATCAGGCTTTGCCTGGTGTCCGGGCAAATGTCGGATGGAGATCAAAACGCGCGAAAGGTGACGACCGTAAACGTATCCTTGATGCCCGGGAGAATCTGCACTTTCTCGTTGACGAAGTGGCCGATGTCTTCCTCGTCGTCGACATAGAATTTGGCGAGCAGGTCGTAGTTGCCGGCTGTCGAGTAGATTTCCGAAGCAATCTCGGCATCGGCCAGGGCGCTGGCAACGTCGTAGGCCTTGCCCAGATCGCACTTTATCTGCACGAAAAATGCCTTCATTGCCTGGTCCTGTCCAACATCGCACGCTCTAATCGAGCGGCCCTTGTGGCAGACTGCCGCCCGGCTTTCAAGCATCGCCAATCGCTCAGGCTGTCTCGCCTCGACAATGCTTTCTCGGCTCGGACGCGCACTGCTACGCCGAATGTTTACGCTCGGCTGAAACCCTGAAGCATGGCAAAGCGTATGGTATCATGTACCTTCAGGCAGCGATTTCTCGGGGACAACGGAGACAGGCCATGCGCCGCGCGTTTTTCGCATTCGCAGTCGTTCCATTCATTTTCGCATCCCAGGCCTTTGCTGGCGACGCCGAAGTCAAAGCGGCGCAGACGGTCATCGATGGTCAGTTGAGGGCCTTCATCGCCAATGACGGAATGACGGCCTACAGCTTTGCCGCACCGAATGTGAAGCGCCTCTTTCCGACCGTCGATACCTTCATGAACATGGTGACCAACGGCTATCCGCCGGTGCGCCAGCCGCAGACCTACTCTTTCGGCAAGGTTCGTGAGACGAGCCCGACCTCGATCATCCAGCAGGTGCTGATCGTCGGACCGGACGGCAAGGACTATGAAGCGGTCTATACGCTCGAGCAGCAGCCCGACGGCAGCTTTCGGATCACCGGCTGCAGCCTGCGCGCGTCCGTGTCGCTCAGCACTTGAGCCTTCGATCACCTCACTGGGAGATCGCCCCGCCTCCAGCCTTCGGAAATCTCAGCTGAGCGTGCTTCCAACCTGCCAGCTTCGATCGCTTCACGAATGTCGCGCATCAGCTGCTGGTAATAGGACAGATTGTTCCAGGTCAGGAGCATCGCCCCAAGCGCCTCTTGCGAGCGCACCAGATGGTGCAGATAGGCGCGCGAATAGTCGCGTGCGGCCGGGCAGTCGCTTTCCTCATCGAGCGGACGCGGATCGTCGGCATGGCGGGCGTTGCGCAGATTGACCTTGCCGCGCCGTGTATATGCAAGGCCGTGGCGCCCTGCCCGCGTCGGCATCACGCAGTCGAACATGTCGATGCCGCGCGCCACCGACTTCAAAATGTCGTCCGGGGTGCCGACGCCCATCAGGTAGCGCGGCCGGTCAGCCGGCAGCTCCGGGCAAGTGATGTCGAGCATCTCCAGCATCACCCCTTGCGGCTCGCCGACAGCCAGCCCGCCGATCGCGTAGCCCTTCAGCTCCATTGCCTTCAGCGCCTGCGCCGAGCGCAGCCGCAGATCCGGCACGTCGCCGCCTTGCACAATGCCGAACATCGCCTTGCCGGGCTGCTCGCCGAATGCCGTCTTGCAACGCTCGGCCCAGCGCAACGACAACTCCATGGCACGCTCGATCTCGTTCTGCTTGGCCGGCAGAGCCGTGCATTCGTCGAGCTGCATCTGGATGTCAGAATCGAGCAGCCCCTGGATCTCAATCGAACGCTCCGGCGACATCTCGAAGGCGCCGCCGTCGATATGCGAACGGAAGGTCACGCCGTTCTCGGTCAGTTTCCTCAGCTTCGATAGCGACATCACCTGGAAGCCGCCGCTGTCGGTCAGGATCGGATGCGGCCAGCGGGCGAACTCATGCAGGCCGCCGAGCCGCGCCACGCGCTCGGCGCCAGGTCTCAGCATCAGGTGGTAGGTATTACCAAGGATGATGTCCGAGCCGACGCCGCGCACCTGATCCATATACATGGCCTTCACCGTGCCGCCGGTACCGACCGGCATGAAGGCAGGCGTGCGGATTTCCCCGCGCGGCATGGTGATTGCACCACGCCGCGCCCTGCCGTCGGTCGCCAGCACCTTGAAGGTGAATGCGTCAGTCATTGAATTCCCTAGCCATCGAACTCCTTGTCGAATACCAGCGCGTCCGGAGCTTGCTTATCGAGCGATTGACGGTAGCGGATGCAGCCGCGCATGAATTTCGGCCACGGCGGCACGGCAATCGCCGGCTCGGTCTTTTCGGGCAAAAGCGACCACAGGTCGGGATGATGCCAGCACAGATCATGGCCGGTGGCGTCGCGGTGTTGGCGGATGCCGGCGCGTAATTTCCTGACCTCGCCGATCAATGCTTCGCGGTCGAAGGTTTCCAGGTCATCGTCCATTACTATCCTCCCTGAACAGAAGACTTGCGTCTCCATAGGAATAAAACCTGTAGCGATTCTCGATGGCATGCGCATAGGCCGCCCGCATCGTCTGCAAACCGCAGAAGGCCGAGACCAGCATGAACAGCGTCGAACGCGGCAGATGGAAATTGGTCATCAGCATGTCGGCGGTCTTGAAGCGATAGCCGGGGGTGATGAAGATGTCGGTCGGGCCTGACCATGCGGCCAGCCTGCCCTCCTCGCCAGCCGCGCTCTCCAGCAACCGCAGCGATGTCGTGCCGACACCGATAATGCGCCCTCCTTTTGCTTTCGCCGCATTCAGCGCCTCGGCGGTTTCCGCGCTGACCGAACCGGTCTCGGCGTGCATCTTGTGGTCGGCGGTGTCGTCCGCCTTCACCGGCAGGAACGTACCGGCGCCGACATGCAGCGTGACGAAACGGCGCTCTATGCCCTTGGCATCGAGCGTCGCAAACAGCTCCGGCGTGAAATGCAGCCCTGCCGTCGGCGCGGCGACCGCGCCCTCCTCCCTGGCATAAATGGTCTGGTAATCGCTTCGGTCGCGTTCGTCGTCGTCACGCTTGGAGGCGATGTAGGGCGGCAGCGGGATGTGGCCGACAGCGTGCAGCGCTTCGTCGAGGAACGGCCCTGACAGGTCGAAGCTGAGCAGCACCTCGCCGCCTTCCCCCTTCTCGATCACGGTTGCATCGAGTTGGCCGAGAAAGCAGGAATTGGCATCATGACCGAAATGGATGCGGTCGCCGGCTGCAATGCGCTTGCCCGGACGCATGAAGGCGAGCCAGCGGTCGGGCGCCGTCCGCATATGCAGCGTGGCTTCGACCTGCGCTGCTGCTTCGCCGCGCCGCCTGATGCCCTTCAATTGTGCCGGAATGACCTTGGTGTCGTTGAAGACCAGCACATCACCGGCCTTGAGCAGGGCCGGCAGGTCGCGCACCGTCAGGTCTTCGAGCCCCTCACCCGGCCTGACCACCAGCATCCTGGCGCTGTCGCGCGGCTCGGCTGGGCGAAGCGCGATGCGTTCTTCCGGCAGATCGAAGTCGAAAAGGTCGACGCGCAAGAAAACCCCGCCTCAAGGTTCCGGGCAGGTCACCGCCCAGGCACCGACACCGTCAATGCTCAGCGTGCCGCCCATCGCGAAACTGGACTGCTCACTGGCCTTGACCAGCCGCAATTTGGCGACGATCGAGCTGAGGCCCTCATCAGTGAGATCGATCAGCATGCGCTCGTCGTCTTCGAATGCCTGTCCAACGATGACTTTCGTTGAGCCTGGCTGTCCGTCCGTGGTCCATGTCTTGCCGCCGGCATCCAGCCACACACGCGCCACCGCAATGACGGCCGTGTGTCCCATCAAAACATCAATCGATGCCGCGCCGCCGTCGGCGCTGCAGACGATCGATTCCGTCGCCAGCGCCGGAGTGGCCGCCGCGACGAGCACAAATGCGATGGCCGCGACAGCCCGGCCGGTCATTTTACGTCGGCCGCAACCTTGAGCGATACGATCTTGTCGGGGTCCTGCACCGGTTCGCCGCGCTTGATCTTGTCGACATTGTCCATGCCTTCGATGACCTGGCCCCATACAGTGTACTGGCGGTTGAGGAAGGCGGCGTCGTCGAAGCAGATGAAGAACTGCGAATTGGCCGAGTTCGGGTTTTGCGAGCGCGCCATCGAACAGGTGCCGCGGCCATGGTTGGCGTTGGAGAACTCGGCCTTCAGATCGGGCTTGTCGGAACCGCCAGTGCCGGCGCGCGACGGCGCGAAAGACGGCTTGTTGGAATTGCCGAACTTCACGTCGCCGGTCTGCGCCATGAAGCCGTCGATGACGCGGTGGAAGACCACGCCGTCATAGGCGCCTTCGCGTGCTAGCTCCTTGATACGGCCGACATGGCCGGGCGCCAGATCTGGAAACAATTCGATGACGACCTTGCCCTTGGTCGTGTCCATGATAAGCGCGTTCTCGCGGTCCTTGATTTCGGCCATGTCAGAAATATCCTTTTGAAACTTGGGTTTACTTGCCGTCGGCGGCGATGCGCACCTTGATCATGCGATCGGGATCGGTCACCGTCCCGTTCTGCGCCTCGTCGCCTTTCTTGATGTGGTCCACCAGCTCCATGCCGCTGACGACATTGCCAACGATGGTGTACTGGCCATCGAGCGGCGGTGCCGGCGCGAACATGATGAAGAATTGCGAATTGGCGGAATTCGGATCATCGGAGCGGGCCATGCCGACCACGCCGCGCTGGTAGTGCTCGGTACTGGAGAATTCGGCCGGCAGGTCAGGAAGATCGGAGCCGCCGGTGCCGACAGCGTCGGCATTGAAGCCGCTCTTCATGTTGCCGAACTTGACGTCGCCGGTCTGCGCCATGAAGCCGTCGATGACGCGGTGAAAGGCGACGTTGTCGTAGGCGCCCTGGCGCACCAGCTTTTTGATCTGCGCGACGTGTTTCGGCGCAAGGTCGGGCCTCAGCGCGATGGTCACCTCGCCGTCTTTCAGCGTTACGATCATGGTGTTTTCCGGATCAGCGGCAAAGGCCGACACGGATGCGGTCACAAGACCGGCAAACACGGCAAGCAAGAAGGCAAGCTTTTTCAGCTGCATGGGATCTTTCTCCGAATATCTTCGTTCATGCATGTCGTTACCCAAAGCCGGGTTCCACTTTTGGGTGACATGCATTTATTTCGCGAATTTGGCGGCGAGCGCGCCGGCCACGGCCGCCGGCACGAAGGGGCGGATGTCGCCTCCCATCGAAGCTATCTGGCGCACAAGTGTGGCGGTAATGGTGCGCACCGAGGGGCTGGCGGGCAGGAACACCGTCTGCAGCTCCGGCGCCATGGTCTCGTTCATGCCGGCCATCTGCATCTCATAGTCAAGATCGGTGCCGTCGCGCAGGCCGCGGATCATGATCGAGGCGCCATGCTTCCTGGCCGCATCGATGACCAGTCCGTCGAAGGCGACCACTTTGATACGCGCACCGTCGCTGCCGAATTCCGCCTTCGCGGCCGTTTCGATCAGGCCAACCCGTTCCTCGAAGGAAAACAACGGCTTCTTGCCGGGATGGGTGCCGATCGCCGCAAAGATTGTATCCGCCACGGCCAGCGATGCCTTCAGCACGTCGAGATGGCCGTTGGTCAGCGGGTCGAAAGAGCCGGCATAAAGGGCGATGCGTTCGGTCATGGCAGGTGCTTCTAGCGAGCCTCTCCCCTAAAGGCAAATCCGATCGACAGGCCCGCCCCATGAACCTTTTGGCCGACGTGAACGACAGATGAATGTGCCGCTCACAACGGCTTCACGCAGTGTTCACTAAGTTGCAGCTGCAAAAGATGAAACCAAACACCCACCTGATCGTTGTTAGGCGCAGGAGAACACGCACATGCTGATCTACATGCTTGCCACCGCAATGACCGTCGCCATGCTGATCGCTACCGTATTCGGGTTACATCAGGAAGCACAGCGCGTCCGCGCCAAGGCCAATACCAAGCAGTTCGAAGGCTTCGGCATCCGTAGGCCTTATCGGCATTTCTAGAGTGTTTGTTGACAACACCGGACCGACCTATCGGGCTGGCGGCGTCGTGGCAACTCACTCGACGTTGTTGTTGTCAGGCTCCCCACCTTCGGTAGCAGCGCCGCTTTCAGCCTCGACACCCTCTTCGATCTCTTCGTCCGCCTGCGGCTCCGAAATCCGCTCCACCGAAACGACCTTCTCGCCCTCTGCGGTATTAAAGATCGTAACGCCTTTGGTGGCGCGGCTGGCGAAGCGAATGCCGTTGACCGGGACGCGGATGACGGTGCCGCCATCCGAAACCAGCATGATCTGATCATCATTGCCGACCGGGAAGGTCGCCACCAGACGGCCGATTTCGGCCGTTTTCGAAACGTCGGTGGCGCGGATACCCTTGCCGCCGCGACCGGTCAGGCGGAAATCGTACGACGACGAACGCTTGCCGTAGCCATATTCCGTCACCGTCAGCACGAACTGCTCGTGTGCCTTGAGGAATTCGTAGCGCTCGTCCGAAAGCTCCGCCTCTTCGCCGACCTCTTCGTTGGTAAGCTGGATTTCTTCCTCCTCACCGGCGGCGATGTCGGCGGCGAGCCGGCGTTCAGCCACCACCCGCTTGAGATAGGCGGCACGCTCCGCCGGAGGCGCATCGACGTGCTCGATCACCGCCATCGAGATCACCCGGTCGCCATCGGCCATGGCGATGCCGCGCACGCCCACCGAATTGCGGCTCTGGAAGACGCGTACGTCGCTGACCGGGAAGCGGATGCACTGGCCGGAACTTGCCGTCAAAAGCACGTCGTCATTATCGGTGCAGGTCTCGACGCCGAGGATCTCGTCGCCTTCCTCGTCCAGCTTCATGGCGATCTTGCCGTTGCGGTTGACCTGGACGAAGTCCGACAGCTTGTTGCGACGCACGGTGCCACGCGTGGTGGCAAACATGACGTCGAGCTCGCCCCAACTCGTCTCATCCTCCGGCAGCGGCATGATCGTGGTGATGCGCTCGCCCTGTTCGAGCGGCAGCATATTGATCAGCGCCTTGCCGCGCGATTGCGGGTTGCCGATCGGCAGGCGCCAGACCTTTTCCTTGTAGACGATGCCACGCGAAGAGAAGAACAGCACCGGCGTGTGCGTGTTGGCGACGAACAGCCGGGTGACGAAATCCTCTTCCTTGGTCGACATGCCGGAGCGGCCCTTGCCGCCGCGGCGCTGCGCCCGGTAGAGCGACAGCGGCACGCGCTTGATATAGCCGGAATGGCTGACCGTGACGACCATGTCCTCGCGCTGGATCAGGTCCTCGTCTTCCATGTCCGCCCCGCCCTCGGCGAGCTCGGTGCGGCGCGGCGTGCCGAACTCGTCGCGCACGGCGATGAGCTCGTCCTTGACGATCTGCTGGACGCGGGCGCGGGACGACAGGATGTCCAGGTAGTCCTTGATCTCGTCGCCGATCGTGTTCAGCTCGTCGGCGATCTCGTCGCGGCCGAGCGCGGTCAGGCGCTGCAGGCGCAGTTCGAGGATGGCGCGCGCCTGCTCCTCGGAGAGATTGTAGGTACCGTCCTCGTTGATGCGATGGCGCGGGTCGTCGATCAGAAGAATCAGCGATTCCACGTCGCCCGAAGGCCAGCGCCGCTCCATCAACTGCTCGCGCGCCGTCTGCGGGTCCGGAGCGCTGCGGATCAGCTTGATGACTTCATCGATATTGGCAACAGCGATGGCAAGGCCGACCAGCACATGGGCGCGGTCGCGCGCCTTGCGCAGCAGGAATTTCGTGCGCCGGCTGATCACCTCCTCGCGGAAGGCGACGAACGCCTTCAGCATATCGGTCAGCGTCAGCAATTCCGGCTTGCCGCCGTTCAGCGCCACCATATTGGCACCGAAGGACGTCTGCAGCGGAGTGAAGCGGTAAAGCTGGTTGAGGATGACGTCGGCGACGGCGTCGCGCTTCAGTTCGATGACGACGCGGTAACCCTGGCGGTCGCTCTCGTCGCGAATGTCGGAAATGCCCTCGATGCGCTTGTCGCGCACCAGTTCGGCCATCTTCTCGATCATCGACGCTTTGTTCACCTGATAGGGAACCTCGGTGATGACGATCGATTCACGGTCGTTGCCGCGCGCCTCGACGTTGACGCGGCCGCGCATGACGATGGAGCCGCGGCCGGTCGAATAGGCGCTGTAGATGCCGGAACGGCCAAGCACGATGCCGCCGGTCGGGAAATCCGGTCCCGGAATGATCTCCATCAGCGCCGGAAGGTCGATCGCTGGATTGTCGATGAGGGCAATGGCGCCGTTGCAGACCTCGCCCAGATTGTGCGGCGGGATGTTGGTGGCCATGCCGACGGCGATGCCGCCGGAGCCGTTGACCAGCAGGTTCGGAAAGCGCGCCGGCAGGACTTTCGGTTCGCTGCCCGACGCATCGTAAGTGTCCTGGAAATCGACGGTGTCCTTGTCGATGTCTTCCAGCAACTCATGCGCGACCTTGGTCAGCCGCGATTCCGTGTAGCGCATCGCCGCGGGCGGATCGCCGTCGATCGAGCCGAAATTGCCCTGCCCGTCAATCAGCGGCACGCGCAGCGACCAGTCCTGCGCCATGCGCACCAAAGCGTCGTAGATAGAGGCGTCGCCGTGCGGATGGTATTTACCCATCACGTCGGCGACCGGGCGTGCCGATTTCACATATTTACGATTCCAGTGATAGCCGCTCTCATAGGCGGCGTAGAGGATGCGGCGATGCACCGGCTTGAGGCCGTCGCGCACGTCCGGCAGCGCGCGACTGACGATCACGCTCATGGCGTAATCGAGATAAGAGCGCTGCATCTCCTCGATGATGGATATCGGCTCGATGCCGGTGGGGCCGCCGTCGGCGCCGCGCGGTGTCTTTTGGTCAGTCAAATCGGATCACAATCTAATCAGGAATCACTTGGTGCTTATATAGGAAGCCGGCCCGAAACTCCAACAATCGCGGCAGTTTTCCAATGTGGTTTTTAGCGGCAAATTCAAAAGGATACACCAATTGCGACGATATGGCCGTGGCACCCGTTCACCGGCGTCGCCGGCGGGCGCGATAAGTACCCGGCGCCTCGCCCATCAGCCGCCGGAAACGGCGGTTGAAGGTTGATAGATCGTTGAATCCCGCCGCAAAGGCGATCGCCGAAATTGTGTTATCTGACGTCCGCAGCCGCACGGCTGCCCTGTGCAGCCGCGTTCTCAGCAGGAATTGGTAGGGCGTCATACCGGCAACGTGCCGGAAGGTGCGCAGGAAATGGTAAGGGCTTGTGGCGGTCTCGTCGGCGAGTTCGGCAAGCGAGATCGGCCGGTCGGCATCGACTTCAATGCGCCGCACCGCTTCGGCAACACGCTTCTGGTCACGGCGGCTCGGCGTCCGTCCCCGATCCGTTGCGCTGCAAGCCGCTGTTACCGCGGCACCGGCAATGCGCAGGGCGAGTTCCTCGAACGCGCCGGTGTCGGCCATCTCGCGCGCCGCCTCCGCTTCGGCGAGCAGCGGCACCAGCGCCGGCAAGGGCGGCAGGTGCGGCGTGCTGAAATCGAACGTCTTGGCGCCCGGCACGTCGGCGACGATCCGCTCCATGCAGGCCGGTCCGAAATGGAAGGAGAGGCAGCGGTCGCCGGCGCCATGCTCGTGCCCGCACTCGTAGCATGTGCCGGGATTGCCGAGCAGGAGCGCGCCCGGCGCCAGCATCGCCGTGCCCTGGCGGGCACGATAGCGGAAGGTGCCGCTGGTTACGGCAGCAACGCAGAAATCCCGATGCTCCTCCTCGAATGGCCTGTCAGCGGCGCTGGCGGTGCAGATGACATCCGACACCTGCCAGCCTCGGCCCGACGCCAGCCTATGCGCGCTCGTCGTCATCGCCCAAACATAGCAATTTTTCCCAAGCGCAGAACCCCTGCCGGCCTCTATGCTTGTCGGTCTCCTGACAAGATGAGAGCGAAGCCATGTCCAATTCCTTTGCCAAGGCCCTGCACAGCGATGGGCCCACACCGGCCCTTGCCGAGAAACTGAACCTTTACGGCCGCTTCGTCGGCGCCTGGACGTTCGACGCCACGCGCCATCTCGAAGACGGTCAGGTGCTGACCGGGCGCGGCGAGGTGCATTTCGGCTGGGTGCTTGAAGGCCGCGCGATCCAGGACGTATGGATCCTGCCAGCTCGTGACGCTGGTTCCTCCCCTTCGCTCGGCAAATGGACCTTCTATGGCACGACGTTGCGCGTCTATGACCCAGGCGTCGACGCCTGGCACATCTTCTGGAGCGACCCGCGCAACCAGTATTACAGCCGCCAGCTGGGCCGCGTCGAAGGCGACACGATCGTCCAATTAGGCGCAGACGGCACCGGCCCTTCGGTACGCTGGAGCTTTTCCCGGATCACCGGAGATTCCTTCCGCTGGCTGGGCGAGCGTTCGTATGACGACGGCGCCACCTGGCGTCTCGAAGTCGAGTTTCTGGCGCGCCGCACCGCCAGCCCCTGATCCGCACGGTTTCCACTGGCTTCGCTTTGCTCTACCAATCCCGCTAACCGGCGTTGCCGGCGGGGAGGGTCAGCATGCCGAGCTTCGACAGCCTGTTCAACGCCTTCGTCACCATACTGGTGACGATCGATCCGCCCGGCCTCGCGCCGCTCTTCCTTGCCGTGACCCGCGGCATGAACCGCGAGGAGCGCAACCAGGTCTCCGTGCGCGCCTCGATCATCGCTTTCCTGGTGATGGCATTGTTCGCAATCGCCGGCGCGTCGATCCTGTCGGTCTTCGGCATCACCCTGCCGGCCTTCCGCGTCGCCGGCGGCTTTCTGCTGTTCTTCATCGCCTTCGAAATGGTGTTCGAGCGCCGGCAGGACCGTAAGGAGAAGATCGGCGACGTCGCCATCACCAGGGACATGATCCACAACATCGCCGCCTTTCCGCTGGCGATCCCGCTGATTGCGGGTCCCGGCGCGATTTCGGCGACCGTCCTGCTCTCAAGCTCGTTTCAGGGTTTTGGCGCGCAGACAGCCCTTGTCGGCATCATCGCCATCTGCCTCGTCATCACCTACCTGGTGTTCGTGCTGTCAGAGCGCATCGACCGTATTCTCGGCCAAACCGGCCGTTCGATCCTGACACGGCTGCTCGGCGTCATCCTGGCGGCGCTCGCCATACAGTTCGTCGCCGACGGCATCAAGGCGCTGATGGCGACCTAGGAACTGCCCTACTTCGCTGTCGTTTCAATGACTTCGAAGTCATGGGTAATCTCGGCAGTCTTGGCCATCATTGCCGAGGCCGAGCAGTATTTCTCGATCGAAAGCCCGATCGCCCGCTTCACCTTGTCGTGTGACAGCGCCCGGCCCTTGACGACAAAATGCATGTGAATGCGGGTGAACACCCTGGGATCGGCTTCTGCACGGTCGGCATCGAGTTCGACCACGCAATCTTCGACCGCCTCGCGCCCCTTTTCGAGGATATGGACCACGTCATAGGCCGAGCAGCCTCCGGTGCCGATCAGCACCAGTTCCATTGGGCTCGGCCCCGGCGTCTTGCCCTCCGGCCCGAACGCCGTGCCTAGCACCAGCTTGTGCCCACTGGCGGACTCGCCAACAAAAGTGCGCTCCTCCACCCATTTGACCCTTGCTTTCACTTGATACGTCCTTTCACCGCTCAAACGCATAACGTCCCGAAAATCCAAGACCGATTTTCGGGACGCCATTTCGTGGCCAAGGTGCTGGCGCTTTTCGCCGCAAGGGCAGTCCGCCCCGAGAAATCAGAACGGGATTTCGTCGTCCAGCTCGCGCGATGAACCGCCGCCGCCGCCCTTGTTGGCGCCACCGCGATTGAAACTTTCGCCCGGGCCTGACTGGCCGAAATCGGAACCGCGGCTCGCACCACCACCGGCATAGTTGCCGACCTGGCCGCCGCCCTCGCCCCGTGCGTCGAGCATCTGCAGCTCGCCGCGGAATTTCTGCAACACAACCTCAGTCGTATAGCGGTCATTGCCGGTCTGGTCCTGCCATTTGCGCGTCTGCAGCTGGCCCTCGACATAGACCTTCATGCCTTTCTTCAGATACTGCTCGGCCACCTTGGCGATCTGGTCGTTGAAAATCACGACATTGTGCCACTCGGTCTTTTCCTTGCGCTCTCCAGATGTTTTGTCGCGCCAGCTTTCCGACGTCGCGATGCGGATATTGACGACCGGGTCACCCGAATTCAGGCGGCGGATTTCAGGGTCCGCACCGAGGTTGCCCACCAGAATGACCTTGTTGACGCTACCCGCCATGATACTTCTCCGCGCTCATCCGAAACCAGATTTTCTGTCGCTGCACCTTACAGACTATGGATAATCCCTGCCTGCTGTGGCTGCCTTTTCCCACAAGGTTTTTTGTTCTCTTTTCGTTCTAGGTTAAAGGTCCTGCACTGTCAATAGATGTCAGTAACAGGTAGTGTCTTGGCGTCGAACTTCCACGAACCCGGAGATCGAGGCGAACTCAATGAAGATGGTCGAGCATGACGATCAGCCGCAAGAAGAATGGCGGACGGGAGTAAAGACCCGCATGCATGTCTCGGCCTGCAACGGCGCAACTCAACTTTGCATATTTGAACAATGGGTCGAACCTGCGGTTGGCGCCCCGACACATTGGCACCCGGTCGAGGAAGTGCTTACCGTCATCGCCGGCAGGGCCGAGATGTGGATCGATGACGAGCATCTCGTCTTGACTGCCGGACAGTCGCTTGTTGTTGCCGCGCACAGGCAACATGGCTTCCGAAACGTCGGCTCCGAACTGCTTCATATTCATGCCGTGCTCGCGTCACCAGTTTTTGAGGCAACGTTTAACGGATCTCCAGACATGGTGAGACGCTGGCTTCCGACGCGTTTGTAAAATCTCGCTCGTCGCAAAAAACACTGCCTGTCTTAAAAACGCGACTTGCCAAACCGATAAGTATCGACTTATGCTTTTGGAATGATCGAAGCAGAGATTTTTCGGGCACTGGCCGATCCAACGCGTCGCGCCGTCTATGAGCGGCTCGCCGACGGCGAGATGACGGTATCGGAACTCCGTAATGGCATGCCGGTTTCGCAGCCGGCGGTATCGCAGCATCTCGCGGTGCTGCGAGGTGCCGGCCTCGTGGTCGAACGCCGGGCCGGCCGCAATGCCTATTATCGCGCCGATCCGAACGGGCTTGCGCCGCTGCTCGGCTGGATCGAACGCTACCGCGCGTTCTGGCCAGAGCGCATCGAAAGGCTCAAGACGGTTTTGAAGGACATGGACCAATGACCAGCCGAGGCAAAGAACGCGCGGAAATGGCGGCAGACAAGATCGAGTTCGAGTGCGAGTTGGCCGAGCCGCCGGAAAAAGTGTGGCGGGCGCTGACAGTGCCGGACCTGCTCGCGGCCTGGATGATGCCAAACGACATTGAACCAAAGGTCGGCAACCGCTTTGCCTTTAAAGCGCCGGCTGCGCCGATCGAGTGCGAAATCCTCGACGCGGATCCCGGACGGCTGCTGCGCTATTCCTGGCGGGAGCGGCCGGCGCCCGGCGATACGCAGGTGCCGCCCGACAGCCCGGTGGGCAGCCCAATGAACGATAGCCCAGTGGACAGCATCGTCACCTTTACGCTCGACCGCACCGTTTCCGGCGGCACGCATCTGCGCATCGTCCATGATGGTTTTGCTCGGGCAGCAGTGCCGGAGATCGCGATCGCAGGCGCCGGTTGCCGACTTTCGTTTGAAGCGCGCACTCCCAAGTACAAGCAGAACGCCGCAAACACCCCGCGCCTCTTTATGCGCGCGGCCTGAACGACGACAGTCAAAGGAGATAACGATGAGCGGCCTTGCCAATTTGGTGCCGATGGTGATCGAGCAGTCGAGCCGCGGCGAACGTGCCTTCGACATATTTTCGCGGCTGCTGCGCGAGCGCATCGTCTTCATCAACGGGCCGATCGACGACGGCACCTCGGCGCTGGTCTGCGCCCAGCTTCTGTCGCTGGAATCCGACAATCCCGACAAGGAGGTCTCGCTCTACATCAACTCGCCGGGTGGCGTGGTGACCAGCGGTTTCGCCATCTACGATACGATGCAGTATATCAGCTGCCCGGTCTCCACCGTTTGTATGGGCTTCGCCGCCTCGATGGCCTCGTTTCTCCTGATGGCGGGCACGCCAGGGCGGCGTATCGCGCTACCCAACACCAGCATCGTGCTGCATCAGCCTCTCGGCGGTTTCCAGGGCCAAGCCTCCGATATCCAGCGCCATGCCGAGGGCATCCTTCGCACCAAGCGGCGCATGACCGATCTCTACGCCCACCATTGCGGCCGCACCTACGAAGAAGTGGAACGCACGCTCGACCGCGACTTTTTCATGACCGCCCAGGAGGCCAAGGATTGGGGACTCGTCGACCATGTTTTCGACACTCGCAAGCAGGCCGCATGAACGAGCCGGGCCGGCGGACGCAACCGAGGCGGTTGAGCGCCCGCAATTTCAGCGCCATCGATCTGGTCTTGCCGCCATCACGGCACTATGCACTATAGTGCGGCGATGACCGCCAGCCGTTCATCCAGCCTGTTGTGCCTTGCTATCGCTACTGTGGCCGGCACGAACATGCTGGTGGACATGGCATTTGCCCAAGATAATTCGACGTCTTCGCAAAAGGGCGCCCTGCCCGGCGTGACCAGCGACTATCGCATCGCCGAGCCAGGGCCGCAGCCTGAGCCCGACGACGCGGTTCCAAGCAGCGGCAACGGCACGTTCAAGATCGGCGATACCGACGTTCGGATTTCCGGCAGCATAACCATCGATGTCGCTACCGGCGGAATCAGACCCCCCAGCCGGTAAGTTCGCCTGGTATGCACCACAATGTGCGCTTCAAACGAACAGCCCCGTCATTGCTTGTGCAATTGACGGGGCTTCTTGGATCTAAAATCCAAATTGCCGGGAGTGTACTGCCGGCTTTTTATTTCGGATGCTTCGCGGCGTTCAGCCGACGATCCGACTAGCAGTCTCTGATTGTTGTGGGGATCGGCAGGTCAACGTTGGCAGGTAGCGCAAAACGCCTGGCCTAGCCACTTATACCTGCCGCGGCTCCAGCGACACGTGGAGCCTCAAGGAACTGTCCGGTGGAGTCATGCCTCTGCTCTCCTTCTGTTCGTTGCGACTGTCGTCGAAGCGCTCATCGCATAACCCGCGGCGTCTCGCAGGCTAGCCCCAGGCCGCGAGGCCATCGAAAGACGGCCGGCTTCGTTGACGTTTGGAGTCTGCCCCCGTGACAGATGGACGTCAACCTTGAATGGCCGATTACCGAAAAATGTGATCGCGAGACGCTTTGTGAACCCCGGGTGAACCCAGCCGCACGGGCAGCTTTTGTCAGGAGCGTGTTCGGCCTTTGTTCTTTCCGCTTGCCCGTTCGCGCGAAAGGCGGTTAAACGCTTTGGTCGAGAGTTGTGGCGTCTCTCGAAAAGGCGGCGAAATTACCTACATAGGGGATGGTCGGGAAAACCCGCCCATCCCACGAATTCCAGATTCTGAGGCGGCGACCGGCGATGGCCGACCATAAATATCTCTCCATTCGCGGGGCACGCGAACACAATCTGAAGAATGTCGATCTCGACCTGCCGCGTGACAGCCTGATCGTCATGACCGGGCTGTCGGGGTCAGGCAAGTCGTCGCTTGCCTTCGACACGATCTATGCCGAGGGCCAGCGCCGCTATGTCGAGAGCCTTTCGGCCTATGCACGACAATTCCTCGAAATGATGCAGAAGCCGGACGTCGACCAGATCGACGGCCTGTCGCCAGCCATCTCCATCGAGCAGAAGACCACCTCGAAGAACCCACGTTCGACTGTCGGCACCGTCACCGAGATCTACGATTATATGCGGCTTTTGTTCGCCCGCGTCGGTGTACCTTATTCGCCGGCCACCGGCCTGCCGATCGAGAGCCAGACGGTCTCGCAGATGGTCGACCGGGTGCTTGCAGTCGAGGAAGGCACCCGGCTGTTCATCCTGGCGCCGATGGTGCGCGGCCGCAAAGGCGAGTACCGCAAGGAACTGCTGGAGCTGCAGAAGAAGGGTTTTCAGCGCGTCAAGGTCGATGGCGTCTTCTACGAGATCGCCGACGTGCCGGCGCTGGACAAGAAGTACAAGCATGACATCGACGTTGTCGTCGACCGCATCGTCGTGCGCGGCGATCTGGCGACGCGGCTCGCCGATTCCATCGAGACCGCGCTGAAACTTGCAGACGGACTGGCGGTAGCGGAATTTGCCGACAGGCCGCTCGATGCCAGCCAGACCGGCGAGGATTCGGTCAACAAATCGAAGAACGAGACGCATGAACGCATGCTGTTCTCGGAAAAGTTCGCCTGCCCGGTATCCGGTTTCACCATTCCCGAGATCGAGCCCAGGCTGTTCTCCTTCAATAATCCGTTCGGCGCCTGCCCGACCTGCGATGGGCTCGGCAGCCAACGCGCGATCGATGCCAGCCTGGTCGTGCCCGACGAGAATGTCTCGCTGCGCGCCGGCGCCGTCAGCCCTTGGGCGAAATCGACGTCGCCCTATTATGCGCAAACGCTGGAAGCGCTGGGCGTTGCCTACGGCTTCAAGCTCGGCGACAAGTTCAAGGATCTGAGCGAAGAGGCAAAGCAAGCCATCCTGCACGGCACCGGCGAGCGCGAAATCACCTTCCACTACGATGACGGCCTGCGCTCCTACAAGACGACCAAGACCTTCGAGGGCGTCATCCCCAACCTCGAGCGCCGCTGGAAGGAAACCGAATCCGCCTGGATGCGCGAGGAGATCGAGCGCTTCATGTCGGCCACGCCCTGCCCGGCCTGCCGCGGCTATCGGCTGAAGCCCGAGGCGCTCGCGGTCAAGATCGCCGGCAAGCACATTGGCGAGGTCACCGAGCTGTCGATCCGCAAGGCCGACCAGTGGTTCACCGATCTGCCCGCTTCGCTCAACGACAAGCAGAACGAGATTGCGGTGCGCGTGCTCAAGGAAATCCGCGAGCGGCTGCGCTTCCTCAACGATGTCGGGCTCGATTATCTGACGCTGTCGCGCAACTCCGGCACGCTGTCAGGCGGCGAGAGCCAGCGCATCCGTCTTGCCTCGCAGATCGGCTCCGGCCTGACCGGCGTACTTTACGTGCTGGACGAGCCGTCGATCGGTCTGCACCAGCGCGACAATGCCCGCCTGCTCGATACGCTGAAGCATCTGCGCGACATCGGCAACACAGTGATTGTCGTCGAGCATGACGAGGACGCCATCCTGCACGCCGACTATGTCGTCGATATCGGCCCGGCCGCCGGCATTCATGGCGGCCACATCATCGCTCAGGGCACGCCGCAGCAGATCATGGCGACGCCCGCTTCGATCACCGGCAAATATCTGTCGGGCGAGCTCGAAGTGGCGACGCCGGCAGTGCGGCGCGAGGCCAAGAAGAACCGCCGGCTGAAGGTCGTCGGCGCGCGCGGCAACAATCTGAAGAACGTCACCGCCGAAATCCCGCTCGGCACGTTTACCGCCGTCACCGGCGTGTCCGGCGGCGGCAAGTCGACCTTCCTGATCGAGACCCTGTTCAAGGCGGCGTCGCGCCGCATCATGGGCTCGCGCGAGCATCCGGCCGAGCACGACCGCATCGAGGGGCTGGAATTCCTCGACAAGGTCATCGACATCGACCAGTCGCCGATCGGGCGCACCCCGCGCTCCAACCCCGCCACCTATACCGGCGCCTTCACGCCGATCCGCGACTGGTTCGCCGGCTTGCCGGAGGCCAAGGCGCGCGGCTACCAGCCGGGCCGCTTCTCGTTCAACGTCAAGGGCGGCCGCTGCGAGGCCTGCCAGGGCGACGGCGTCATCAAAATCGAGATGCACTTCCTGCCCGACGTCTACGTCACCTGCGACGTCTGCCACGGCAAGCGTTACAACCGCGAAACACTGGACGTCCTTTTCAAGGGCAAGTCGATCGCCGACGTTCTCGACATGACGGTCGAGGAAGGCGTCGATTTCTTCGCCGCCGTGCCAGGCGTGCGCGACAAGCTGGAGACGCTGAAACGGGTCGGCCTCGGCTACATCCATGTTGGCCAGCAGGCAACGACCTTGTCGGGCGGCGAGGCGCAGCGCATCAAGCTTGCCAAGGAACTGTCGCGCAAGGCGACCGGCAAGACGCTCTACATTCTCGATGAGCCAACCACCGGCCTGCATTTCCACGACGTCGCCAAGTTGCTTGAAGTGCTGCACGAGCTGGTCGACCAGGGCAACACGGTCGTCGTCATCGAGCACAATCTAGAGGTGATCAAGACCGCTGACTGGGTTCTCGATCTTGGCCCCGAAGGTGGTGACGGCGGCGGCGAGCTGGTGGCGTCCGGCACGCCGGAGGACATCGTCCGCGAAAAACGCAGCTATACCGGGCAGTTCCTGAGGGAATTGCTGGAGCGGCGCCCCGGAGGCAAGCGCGAAGCGGCGGAGTGATGGCAAAGAACGGTCTCATCACGGTCCAAAGCCGCTTCGGCGTGACCGAAACCATCGATCGCCTGGTCGAAACTGTCGAACGTGCAGGATTGCTGGTCTTCGCCCGCATTGATCACGCCGCTGGTGCGCGCAGCGTCGAAACATCACTGCGTCCAACCCAGCTCCTGATTTTCGGCAATCCGAAAGGCGGTACGCCACTGATGCAGGACCGGCAGCTTGCCGGCATCGATCTGCCGGTCAAGGCACTGGCTTGGGAGGACGAGCAAGGCGAGGTCTGGCTCTCCTACAATGACGCGCACTGGCTCGCTGAGCGCCACGGCTTGGGCGACGCCAGTCGCAATGCCGTCGCTGCGATCGCCGACGGCATGGACAAGGTGATTGCGGCCGCTGCCGGCGCGGGCCAGTTTTGATGATGAGAGCCGCTCGGGCCGATGATCTCCCCACGGTGATTTCGCTCACCACCGACGCCTACGCGCCCTACACTGCCCTGTTCGGAGCGCCGCCGATCCCAGTCACCGAGGACTATGCGCCGCGCATCCAACGCGGCGAGGTCTGGCTTTTGGAGCAGAACGGACAGCCGGCCGGCTTGATCGTTCTCGAACGACATGCGGACCATACAATGATCTTCAGCGTTGCCGTTGCGCCAGCCTTTCAGGGCAAGGGTTTCGGCATCGGGCTGCTCGACTGGGCCGAGCAACAGACGCGCTTGTGGAGCTTGCCTGAGATCCGACTCTACACCAATGCCAGAATGGAACGGAACGTTTCGTTGTATAAGGCCTACGGCTTTCGCGAAACGGGTCGCCGGCCCAATCCATATCGGCCAGGATGGACGGTCGTCGACATGGCGAAAGCCGTCGAGACGACCGCCATCGCGTGATCCTTTTCTGCAAACCGGGAGGACGACCATGACTCAATCAGGAACAATCCGCGCCGGCATGGGCGGCTGGACCTTCGAGCCGTGGGACACGTCCTTCTACCCGGACAAATTGTCGAAGGCCAAGCAACTGCATTATGCCAGCCGGCAGGTGCCCACTATAGAGGTCAACGGCACCTATTATTCGAGCTTCAAGGAGCCGACCTTCGTCAAATGGGCCAACGAGGCGCCGGATGGTTTCGTCTATTCGCTGAAGGGCAACCGCTTCGTCACCAACCGCCGCGTGCTCGGCGAGGCCGGGGAATCGATCATGCGCTTCCTCGGGTCGGGCGTCGCGGCACTTGGCGACAAGCTCGGGCCGATCCTGTGGCAGTTCGCGCCGACCAAGAAATTCGACCCGGACGATTTCGAGGCCTTCCTCAAGCTGTTGCCGGAAAAGCAGGACGGCGTTGCGCTGCGCCACGCGGTCGAGGTGCGTAACGACAGCTTCGTCGTGCCGGAGTTCGCCGCCTTGGCGCGAAAGCACAAGGCCGCCATCGTCTATGCCGACCACGCCAAATATCCTGGGATTGCCGACGTTACCGGCGATTTCATCTATGCGCGGCTGCAGACCGGCAGCGACGACAATCCCGATTGCTACACGCCAAAGGCGCTCGACGAATGGGCGGCGCGCGCAAAAACCTGGGCGGAAGGCAAGGTGCCGGCCGACCTGTCGCGTGCCGATCCTTCAACCGACGCGCCGGTCAAGCCACGCGATGTGTTCGTCTACTTCATCACAGAGGGCAAGGTCCGCGCTCCATTCGGCGCCATCGCGCTGATGAAGCGGGTCGCAGGCTGACGCCCCGCTGTCGGTGGTCCGCGTGGCTTGGTCCTAAACTACCGGCTATGCGGCGCGTTCGTCCGGACGCCGATCAACCCTGACGATCTCGTTAAAGGCATCGAGATCGACATAGAAGACCTTGGTGATCTCCGCGATGAGTTCGTCGTGGTCATACCCCTGCGATTTCAGAATGTTGATGGCTGTCAGGATGTCGACGCGCTCGTGAGCCGTCGTTTCTGGTAGTCCTCGACATAGCACTCCATTGACTGGCCCTGGCTCCCAAGCACCCGAAATGTTGGACGACAACAGATCGCTCGAAGGGAAGGGCTTGCGCGCAAGCGTGCCGACGCATCCGCGCCTTCCCCTGATCTGCCAAGTTGAAACTGGTACGGAAAGCGGCCGACTCACCAAGGCCAAGCAAAATCTAGCACGCAATCTGCAGCGCGCCAGAGTTGCAAAGTAATAGAATCAATAAGAATTCAGACGGTCAGGAATTTGCGGACGTCCGCCCGGTCGAGATCCTCGGCCGGGCCAGTATGAACGATCTGGCCACGGTCCATGATGTTGACCTCGTCGGCCAATTCCCGGCAGAAATCGAGATACTGTTCGACCAGGAGCACGGCGATGCCGGCCTGGTCGCGCAGATAGCGAATGGCGCGGCCGATGTCCTTGATGATCGACGGCTGGATGCCTTCGGTCGGCTCGTCGAGCACCAGCAGTTTAGGCCGCATCACCAGTGCCCTACCGATGGCAAGCTGCTGCTGCTGGCCACCGGAAAGATCACCGCCTCGGCGCGCGAGCATCTGCTTCAGCACCGGAAACAATTCGAAGACGTGACCGGGAATGTTGCGATCGGCGCGCTTCAACGGCGCAAAACCCGATTCGAGGTTTTCCCGCACCGTAAGCAGCGGAAATATCTCCCTGCCCTGCGGCACGAATGCGATGCCCGACCGGGCGCGATCATACGCCGCGCTCCGGTCGAGCGCCTTCCCCTCGAAGGCAACGCTTCCGCTCGTCAGCCGGTGATGGCCGACGATCGATCTCATCAAACTGGTCTTGCCGACGCCGTTGCGGCCGAGCACGCAGGTGATCTTGCCGGCGGCGGCTGTCAGCGAGACACCGCGCAGCGCCTGAGCGGCGCCGTAATGCAGCGTGGCATTGGAGACTTCGAGCATGGTCAGCGCTTTCTCCAACGCGTGAAGAACGAAAGGTCGAAATGATGGAACGGAACGCGCCAGACCATGATCATCTCCCCAGGTAGACTTCGACGACGCGCTCGTCGGCCGAAACGAAGTCGAGGCTGCCCTCGGAAAGCACCGAGCCTTCGTGCAGGCAGGTAACCTTGACGCCGAGCTCGCGCACGAAATGCATGTCGTGCTCGACGACGATGACCGAATGGTCGCGCGCGATATCCCTGAGCAGCCGCGCGGTTTCCTCGGTCTCGGCGTCGGTCATGCCGGCAACCGGTTCGTCGACCAGCAGCAGCAGCGGATCCTGCGCCAGAAGCATGCCGATCTCGAGCCATTGCTTTTGGCCGTGGCTCAGATTGGCGGCGAGTTCGTCGCGCTTGTCGCCAAGCCGGATGATGCCGAGGATGTCGTCGATCTGCCGCACTTCCGCGGCCGAGCGACGATGGAACAGTGCCGGGAAGATCGAGCGCGGGCCTTTCAGCGCCAGCATCAGATTGTCCTCGATCGTGTGGCTTTCGAAGACGGTCGGCTTCTGGAATTTACGGCCGATGCCCATCATGGCGATTTCGGCCTCGTCGTGTTTGGTCAGGTCGACCTCACCGTTGAAGAAAACCTCGCCCGCATCGGGCCGCGTCTTGCCGGTGACGATGTCCATCATCGTCGTCTTTCCGGCGCCGTTGGGGCCGATGATCGCCCGCATCTCGCCTTTGTCGAGCACCAGCGAAAGGTTGTTGATGGCGCGAAACCCATCAAAGGAAACCGAGACGCCGTCGAGATAGAGGATGGTGTTGCTCTTCGACATCAGACCATCACTCCGCCGGCTGCGGTTCGGCGCTGGAGGCCGACCAGTCGCCCGGCCTTCTCGCCGCCGAACGGTCGGTTTTCGGCGGCATCGGCGCATCGGGATCGATCCCGGCTTCCTCGGCAACCGAGGCCGCCCGCAACGCCTTGGCGTTGCCGCGCCAGGAGTCCCACATGCCGATGATGCCCTTGGGCAGGAACAGCGTGACGGCGACAAACAGTCCGCCCAGCGCAAACAACCAGAATTCCGGCAGCACGCCGGTGAACCAGGATTTACCGGCATTGACCAAAAGCGCGCCGATGATCGGCCCGACGATGGTGCCGCGCCCGCCGACGGCCGCCCACACCACCACCTCGATCGAATTGGACGGCTCGAATTCGCCAGGGTTGATGATGCCGACCTGCGGTACGTAGAGCGCACCGGCGATGCCGGCCATCACCGCCGACACGGTAAAGGCAAACAGTTTGACGTTCTCCGCCCGCCAGCCGAGAAACCGCGTGCGGCTTTCGGCGTCGCGCACCGCCATCAAAAGCTTGCCGTATTTGGAACCGACGATTGCCCAGGTGACGAAGACGGCGAGCGCCAGCATGACGGCGCTAGCCGCGAACAGCGCCGAGCGTGTCATGTCGGCCTGCACGTTGACGCCTAGAATATCCTTGAAGTCGGTCAGGCCGTTATTGCCGCCGAAACCCATGTCGTTTCGGAAAAAGGCAAGCAGCAGCGCATAGGTCATCGCCTGGGTGATGATCGACAGGTAGACGCCGGTGACGCGGCTGCGGAAGGCAAACCAGCCGAAGACGAAGGCGAGCAGGCCGGGTACCGCAAGCACCATGATCGCGGCAAACCAGAAATGGTCGAAACCGTACCAGAACCACGGCAGTTCCTTGTAGTTCAGGAACACCATGAAGTCCGGCAGCAGCGGATTGCCGTAGACGCCGCGTGAGCCGATCTGGCGCATCAGATACATGCCCATCGCATAGCCGCCGAGCGCGAAGAAGGCGCCGTGGCCGAGCGAGAGGATGCCGCAATAGCCCCAGACGAGATCGAGGGCCAAGGCGAGCAGTGCATAGCAGAGATATTTGCCGGTGAGCGCGACGATATAGGACGGCACGTAAAACGCACTTGTCGGGGAGACCGCAAGATTGAGCAGCGGCACGACGATTGCAACCGCCAGCAGGATGAAGATGGTGATGGCGACGCGGCGGTCGGCGCCGGCGGCAAAGAAGCGTCGCGTGATCATGCTTCCACCGACCTGCCCTTGAGCGCGAACAGACCGCGCGGGCGTTTCTGGATGAACAGGATGATCAGCACCAGGACGACGATCTTGCCGAGCACCGCTCCGGCATAGGGTTCGAGGAATTTGTTGACAATGCCGAGCGAGAAGGCGCCGACCAGCGTGCCCCAGAGATTGCCGACGCCGCCGAAGACGACGACCATGAAGCTGTCGATGATGTAGCCGCGGCCGAGATTGGGCGAGACATTGTCGATCTGGCTGAGCGCGACACCGGCGATGCCGGCAATGCCGGACCCCAATGCAAAGGTCAGGGCATCGACCCACGGCGTCCTGATGCCCATAGAGGCGGCCATGCGGCGATTGGCGGTGACGGCACGCATCTGCAGCCCCCAGGGCGTGCGTTTCATCACGTAAAGCAGCACAGCGAAGACGCCGAGCGCAAAAGCCAGGATCCAGAGCCGGTTCCAGGTGACCGAAAGCTGGCCGATCGCGAACGAACCTGACATCCAGGATGGGTTGCCGACCTCCTGGTTGGTCGGCCCGAAGATGGTGCGCACCGCCTGCTGCAGGATCAGCGAGACACCCCATGTCGCCAGCAGGGTCTCCAGCGGCCGGCCATAGAGGAAGCGGATCAGCCCGCGCTCGATGACAAGGCCGACGAGCGCCGCCACCAGGAAGGCCAGCGGCAGTGCGATGACCAGCGACCAGTCGAACAGGCCGGGAAAGGAATTGCGGATAACCGCCTGCACGACGAAGGTCGTGTAGGCGCCCAGCATGACCATCTCGCCATGCGCCATGTTGATGACGCCCATGACGCCGAAAGTGATGGCAAGGCCGATCGCCGCCAGCAGCAGCACCGATCCGAGCGATATGCCGTACCAGATATTCTGGCCGGCATCCCACAGCGCCAGCGTCGAATTGATGTTGGATATCGCCGCCGTCGCCGCGTCCTTCACAGCACCTTCGGAACTGGTCTCCACCGACGTGAGCAGCGACACCGCATCCCGGTCGCCGCGCGCACCGATGAGCGCTATCGCCGCCAGTTTGTCGGCCTCCGGCCTGTCGGAAACGAGAACCGATGCGGCACGGGCCTGTTCGAGCAGCGCCTTGACGCCTGCCGCGCTCTCATTGGCGATCGCGGTGTCGAGCGGCTCGATGTTTGCCGCGTCCGGCGTCTTGAACATGGTGTCGGCGGCGGCAATGCGCACCGTCGGTTCCTTGGAGCCCAGCGTCAGCGTGCCCAGCGCGTCGCGGATGACGCGGCGCAGCGTGTTGTTGACCTTGATCTTTGTGATGTCGGCCTTGGCTGCTTCGCCAGACTTTTCGCCGGTGAGCGCATCGAGCAGTTCGATACTGTCGCCGCTCTCCTTGCCGACAAAGACTACTGAATCGGCCTTGCGGACGTAAAGGCTGCCCTCCGCAAGCGCGGCAAGCGGCCGTTCGACGGCTGTGTCGCCGGTTGCCGCAAGCTCGCGCACGACGGCTTCGATCGCTGAAAAATTGGAGGCGGTGGCGAGTTTGGCGACGACCGCGCGCAGATCGGATTCGCTAGCGTTCGACGGCAGCAGCATTCCCAGAAGGAGGAGCAGCATCAGGCCAATCGCGCGGATCAGGATCATTGGTTTCTGGTGGCTCTTGGAGGTTGAATGTCGCCTCCGGGCAGGCTGGAGGACGAGCCCGCCCGGAGGCTTTTGCGGTCTGGGAGGACAGACCGGGAGGATCAGTTGGTTCCCTTGCCGCCGCATTTGCCTGTGGCGACATTGAAGTTGCCGCAGGACAGAGGCGCGCGCCAATCGGAGATCAGGTCCTTGGAGTCAGGCAGGTAGTCAGACCACTCGTCGCCCATCACCAGGCCCGGCGTCTGCGAGACGGTTTCGAACTGGCCGTCGGCCTGGATTTCGCCGATCAGCACCGGCTTGGTGATGTGATGGTTCGGCATCATGGTTGAATAACCGCCGGTCAGGTTCGGCACCGAGACGCCGACCATGGCGTCGATGACCTTGTCCGGATCGGTGGTGCCGGCCTTCTCGACCGCCTTCACCCACATGTTGAAGCCGATATAGTGGGCTTCCATCGGATCGTTGGTGGTGCGCTTGTCGTTCTTGATGAACTTGTGCCAGTCGGCGATGAACTTCGCGTTCTCGGGCGTATCGACGCTTTCGAAATAGTTCCAGGCGGCGAGATGGCCGACCAGCGGCGCAGTGTCCAGACCGGCAAGCTCTTCCTCGCCAACCGAGAAGGCCATGACCGGGATGTCCTCGGCCTTGATGCCCTGGTTGCCGAGCTCCTTGTAGAACGGCACGTTGGCGTCGCCATTGACGGTCGAGACGACGGCGGTCTTCTTGCCGGCCGAGCCGAACTTCTTGATCGCCGAAACTTCGGTCTGCCAGTCGGAGAAGCCGAACGGCGTGTAGTTGACCATGATGTCTTCGGCGGCAACGCCCTTCGCCTTCAGATAGGCCTCGAGGATCTTGTTGGTGGTGCGCGGGTAGACGTAGTCGGTGCCTTCGAGCACCCAGCGCTTCACCGAACCGCCATCCTCGCTCATCAGATAATCGACGGCCGGAATGGCCTGCTGGTTCGGCGCCGCACCGGTGTAGAACACGTTGCGCTCGCTTTCCTCACCCTCATACTGGACCGGGTAGAACAGGATGTTGTCGAGCTCGCTGAACACCGGCAGCACCGATTTGCGCGACACCGAGGTCCAGCAGCCGAACACCGCGGCGACCTTGTCCTTCGAGATCAGCTCGCGCGCCTTTTCGGCGAACAGCGGCCAGTTGGAAGCCGGATCGACGACCACCGCCTCGAGCTTCTTGCCGAGCAGGCCGCCCTTGGCATTCTGCTCTTCGATGAGCATCAGCATGGCGTCCTTCAGCGTTGTCTCCGAGATCGCCATGGTTCCCGACAGCGAATGGAGGATGCCGACCTTGATGGTGTCGTCGGCCGCCTTGGCGGGAACGCTCATCAGCAGGCCGGCGGTGACCACGCCGGCCGAAAACATTTTTGCTATTGTCGAGAAACTGCCCCTCATACTTTTGAACTCCCAAGCTGGTTAACTGCATCGGAACAGACCATGCAACGGCTGTGCCAATCACCGGAGCAAGGTCGGAGGATTTGAGATTTCCCAGCTCTGTCAGTCGGTTAATGTATTAGCTGCAGGAGATGAACCTCGCCTGCTATGTTCGAAACGAGAAAGGATCACCCATATCAGCCTAAGTTTTACTCACATATAGGCCAATGCCTGAATTTTGAGCAGCATCATCTGAGCGCTGGCGAGGATTGCAGCGCCGCAGCGAAATGGGCAAGTTTGAACCCCCTTAACGAGCGATCAAATGGCTTTCAGAGCTTCTTGCATTTTCACCGCCATGCTTCTGCTGGCGGCGACGACCGTAGCGCGCGCCGGCTTCAGCGACGGGAAGCTGCCGGACGGCTCCTATCATTGCGAAGTTTATCTGCTTGGCATGTTCCTCAGCCTCGGCGACATCACCATCAAGGGAAACGTCTATAGCGGTCCTGTGAGCTTCGGCATCGCGCCGCAGAGCTACAATTACCAGATGGATGCAGACGGCGTGATCACCTGGCTAGGTCCGCTGGGTGGCTATACCAGTGGCGGCAACTCGATCTCGCTTACGCAGGCGACGCTGGAAAGCGGAACCACCCCGTCCTTCGACATCATCATGAAGCAGCCAGACGGCGCCTTTACCGCCTCGACCTGCACGAAGCGTTGAAAAAAGTACGGAATCTGGCGAGGTTCCGTACTCCGAAGCACAAAAGCCGCCTAGCTCTCCGCCGCCAGATCGAGCGCCAGCCGGGTCATATCGGTGAAAAGCCCCTGGCGTTCGGAATAGTCGGTCTGCTCGCCGGTTGCCACGTTGTCGACGACGGTCAGGATCGACAGCGCCCGAGCGCCGAAATCGGCCGCAATGCGGTAGAGTGCGCTGGTTTCCATGTCCACGGCGAGCGCGCCCTGTGCCTGTGCTTCGGCAAAGCGTTCGCGCCCCAGCGGATGATAGAAAATATCGCTGCAAATGGTCAGCCCGGCCCGATGGTCGATGCCGAGTTCTGAAGCTCGGGCCAATGCCTGGGTCAACAATGCCGGATCGGGGCCGGCATCGGCACGATAGAGCCCAAAAACCTGGCCGCTCTCCGCATTTTCGCCACGCACCGATTGCGCGATCACCAGGCTGCGCAGCGCCATCTCGGCGGTCAGGCCACCGCAGGTACCAGTGCGGATCAGTGTTTTCGCACCATAGAAGTCCAGCAGCTCATACACATAGACCAGGAACGAAGAGACGCCGATGCCGGTGGATTGGATGCTGACAGGTTTGCCGCGAAACAGCCCGGTAAAGCCAAGCGCGCCGCGGCGGCGGTTGACGCAATGCGGCGCTTCCAGAAAGGTCTCCGCCATCCATTCAGCGCGCTGCGGGTCGCCCGGCAGCAGCACCGTGCTTGCGTAGTCGCCTTTGCTAGCTTCGTTGTGTGGCGTCACGGCATGCTTTCCAAAACCCGTCGCCCGTTTCGCCTGCAATCATGGCAGTCTCACGACATTGCGCAAGCGGAGCGTTGGAAGGGTCAGGATTCCAGCATGTCCTTTACGATCGTGGCCAATTGCTTGAGCGAAAACGGCTTCGGCAAGAAGCCGAAATGCGCGTCGGCCGGCAAGTTCTTGGCGAACGCGTCTTCGGCATAGCCGGACACGAAGATGAACTTGATGTCGGGCTGCCGTTTGCGCAATTCGCCAAGCAGCGTCGGGCCGTCCATTTCCGGCATCACCACGTCCGACACCACGACGTCGACCTTGCCGCCGAGCGCTTCATAGACCTCAAGCGCCTCGACGCCGGACGACGCCTCGTGGACAGTGTAGCCGCGCGATTTCAGCGCCCGCATGCCGCCCATGCGCACGGCGTCCTCGTCCTCAACCAGCAGCACCGTGGCCGAGCCCGACAGGTCCTTGGCTGAGTCGGCGATCTTGGCAGGTGCGGCCGGCGCCTCTCCAGGCTCGCCCGCCTTCCTTGCCTCCGCAATGTGCCGCGGCAGGAAGATGCGGAACACGGATCCCTTGCCGACTTCGGAATCGCAGAAGATGAAGCCGCCTGTCTGCTTGATGATGCCATAGACCATGGACAGGCCGAGGCCAGTTCCCTTGCCAACCTCCTTTGTCGTGAAGAAGGGCTCGAAGATCTTTTTCAGCACATCAGGCGCGATGCCGCTGCCGCTGTCCTCGACCTCGACCAGCACATAGTCGGCCGGAGTAAGTTCGCGATAGGAAAAGGTCTTGCATTCCCCGGCGCTGACGTTGCGGGTACGTACGGTGAGTTCGCCGCCGGCCGGCATCGCGTCGCGTGCATTGACCGCCAGATTGACCACCACTTGCTCGAATTGCCCGATATCGACCCTGACCGGCCACAGGTCGCGGCCATGGTCGATCTTGAGCTTGATGTCGTTGCCGACCAGCCGGGCAAGCAGCATCCTTAGATCGGCGAGCACGTCGGTCAGGTTGAGCACCTCCGGCCGCAGCGTCTGCTTGCGCGAGAAGGCCAGCAACTGCCGCACCAGCGAGGCCGCCCGGTTGGCGTTCTGCTTGATGTTCATGATGTCCGGGAATGACGGATCGGACGGCCGGTGGTTGGTCAGCAGCAGGTCCGAGGCCATGATGATGGCGGTCAGCACATTGTTGAAGTCATGCGCGATGCCGCCGGCGAGTTGGCCGACCGCCTGCATTTTCTGGCTCTGCGCCATCTGGCCCTCGAGGGCCTTTTGCTCGGTGGTCTCGACGGCATAGACGATGGCCGATTCCTCGGCGCCCTCGCCGCCGGTGCCGTCAGCGACCGCATTGACGTAGAAGCGTATGTGGCGCTCCTCATTGCCGGGCAGCACCGTATCGATCGGCTCGATGTCAGCCTGTTGCTGGCGTGCCTTTTCAAAGGCCGCGGCGAAAGCCGGCCGGTCGCGCTCGTGGATCACCGTATCCAGCCGCACACGCCGATCGACCGCGTCGCGGTCGACGACCGAGGAAAACAGCGACAGGAACGGCGCATTGGTGCGCAGGATGCGGCCGGCATGGTCGACGCCGGCTATCGCCATCGGCGTCGAGTTGAAGAACCGCGTGAAGCGTATTTCCGATGCACGGAGGTCGGCCGAAGCGTCCTCGCCTTGCGTCCGGTTGAGCACGATGGTGCGAGTCGGGCCGTTGAGCCCCTCTCGGCTGGCCGAGACACGATGCATGAAGCGCACCGGCAGCGCCTCGCCGGTCATCGTCGTCAGATCGAGGTCGATAACGGCATTGCGCGTGGTACCAGCGTCGGCCTTGACCGAACGGACCAGCGCCATGCCGTCGCCGGCGACGATCTCCGGCAGCGTGATGGCGCCGGGAGTGAAGCTGGCCAGGTCGATGCCCAGCCACTCCGCAAGGGTCGCGTTGATATAGGTGACGCGGCCTTCCTGGTCGGCCGAAAAGAAACCGGCCGGCGCGTGATCGAGGTGATCGATCGCCTTTTGCAGGTCGAGAAAGAACCGCTCCTGCTCGGCCCGTTCCTGCGAGATATCGGCAAGCTGCCAGGCAAGCATCGGCAGCCGCTGGCCTGGAACGCTGAACGCGCGGGCCCGGACGCGGTACCAGCGCGCGCCCGGTTCGGCGCCTGGCCGAATGGACTGCGCAAGCCGAAACTCGCCGTCGCCCGGCTGGCCGTCGCGCAGGCCCGACGCCAGCCGGTATATGGTCACCGAGGCCTCGGGAACGTCTGAAAGCAAACCTTCGACCGTCTTGATGTCGGCGGCCGACTCGGCACCCGTCATATCGGCATAGGTCCGGTTGGCGTAGATGATACGGCCTTTGGTGTCGGTGACCAGGAGACCTTGTGACATCGAATCGACGAAAGCTTTCGACAGTTCGTCACTTGTCGAGCGCGGCGTGATATGCACGAAGCCGATCGCAGTGGCGAATAGAAAGCCGACGCCGATCATCGCCAGCACGCCAAGCATGCCGAGGAGGAATGGATCGCCAAGTCGCTCTCGGAAAAGGCCGAAGACGATCGCTGCCCCTGTCAGGACGACGATGAAAACGATGAGCCGGGTGACCGCGCCCGGTCGCGTGTTCTGGTCGACGATAGGTACCGGATAGAAATCGCCGCGCGCTTCCTTGGCCATGTGCCCCCTGCTCGTGAATTCCGGTGTCGGTTGAATCATATTCTCAGGGTCGGGAAAAGGCCCGGCGGCAGATGTCCGCTAAAAAGGCTCCCGGTTTCGAGCTGTTCACGAAGCGTGAAAGGCAACTTGCGGTGGCCTGCCGCAACAGTCTAGTGTCGCCTCTCTTCGAAAGCTGATTTTGGGGGAACCAATGCTGCAATGGCTGGATGGCGTGGCGGGTCCTGGTTATGCCGCAGCAATCCTATGGACGTTTGCAGTACTTGTCCTGCTGCTCATCATTCTTCTTATCATCAGGCTGGTCCGCAGCCTGACATTCGGAACATTCGTCGCCGGCGGCAGGAACCGCAAGACGCGGCTGGCTGTCATGGATGCCACAGCGGTCGACAGTCACCGGCGGCTGGTGCTGGTGCGCCGCGACGATATCGAGCACCTGCTCTTGATCGGTGGTCCGACCGACGTCGTCGTCGAGCGCGACATCAGACTCTCGGCGCTGCGCCGCCCGGCCTTGACCGGAGACAGCAGCCACCAGCCGGCAGCAAGGCCAGCTCAGACCACAGCCGCGCCCGCGAGGCAAGCGCCGCCGCAGCCGGCAAGCGCGGCCGCACCCCCTGTCCGAGCTCGCCAGACGGCGACGATGCCAGCAACAATGCCGGCGCCTATGCCGGCGCCGAAACCGGCATCGAACGTCACACCGTTGCCAAGTTATGGATCCGTCAATGCCAATGCCTCGCGGCATGCGCCGCAGCCGGCAAGACAGGACTCCCCGGCAAGATACGAGCCGCCGGCACAGCATGAGTCGATCGACGATGCGCTAATGAAGGAGCTGGAGGTTTCCCTCGACGAGCCACGCTTCAGCCAAACGGCGAGCAAGCCGGTGGCGAAGGTATCGCCCTCTCTCGACGACGAGATGACGAAGCTCCTCGGCGAGTTGTCCAATCAGAAAAGATAGGGCGATAGCGAACGGCCAATGAAAATGGCCGGAAACCGGCCATTTCGAACGCTTTACCGATGCCGTGTTTTTCCCGCCGGCTCAGTCGTCGCGGTAGACCTTCTCGCGCCGCTCGTGGCGCTCCTGTGCCTCGATCGACAAGGTGGCGATCGGGCGCGCGTCGAGCCGCTTCAGCGCGATCGGCTCGCCCGTCTCCTCGCAATAACCGTAAGTGCCTTCGTCAAGGCGCTGGAGGGCGGAATCGATCTTGGAGATCAGTTTTCGCTGGCGATCGCGGGCGCGAAGTTCGATGGCGCGGTCGGTTTCGGAGGAGGCGCGATCGGCGAGGTCGGGGTGGTTAGCGTTTTCCTGCTGCAGGATTTCGAGAGTTTCGCGCGCTTCGCGCAAGATGTCGTTCTTCCAGGTGACGAGCTTCATGCGAAAGTAGGATTTCTGCCGCTCGTTCATGAACGGCTCGTCTTCGGAGGGTACGTAATCGGCGGTAACGATGTCGTTCATTCGACTCACCCAACAAACCCCAAATTTGGCGCCTATATATTCGCGGACCGAAAACTGCACAAGCGCAATCGACGACAGTTTCACGCATTTGTTTATGTGGGACAAACCGACATTGGCGACATCATTCGCATGAACGGCACGCCCGAATTCGCGCATGATTCATTATGCTTGAGGGGGCATCGGCATTGCGCGCGAAGCGCTTCTGATGGCTAATTCCTGCGGCCGCATTTGACCGGTCGGTACCCGACATATCGGGGGTTCCGTGACCAGACTTTACCTGCTGAGGCATGCGAAGGCCGGCTGGGCGCTGCCTGGCGTGACTGACTTCGACCGCCCGCTCGATGCATCCGGCTTCGCCGATGCCGAAGCGATGGGCGTGCTGATGCGTTCCCGCAAATACGCACCGGCCCTCACCCTGTGCTCAAGCGCCAAGCGCGCCCGTCAGACGCTGGAAAGCTTGGCTGGCCATACCGACACGGGCCGGGTGCTGTTCTGTGACACCCTCTACAGCGACGATGCCGCCGCATACCTCACTGCCATCCGGCAGAATGGCGGGCTGGATGCCTTGCTCGCCATCGGCCACAATCCGATGATTGAGGATCTCGCCATGGCGCTGTCGGGCGACGGCAACGAGACCGCGCGGGCCATGCTGAACCACGGCTTCCCGACCTCCGCACTTGCCGTGGTCCGGTTCAACGGCGGACTTGCCGAGGCTGCGCCAGGCACCGGCTATCTCGAAGCCTTCCTGACGCCTGCGGATATCTGAGGCCATTTCAAAGCCGCGCATCAAAGCCTATATCGGAGCCTGACCGGCCCGCGAGAACAGATTTGGCATCATCGCTGACGACTTTTACCGACGAGGCCAAGATTGCCTTGGATACGTTGTCAGGCCGCGCTGCCGGGCTTTTCGCTCCGTCGCTGCGGCTTGGCGTGACCGGGCTGTCCCGCGCCGGCAAGACGGTGTTCATCTCGGCCCTTGTACACAATCTGGTCCATGGTGGACGCTTGCCGCTGTTTGAGGCACAAAAATCGGGGCGCATCGCCCGGGCTTTTCTCGAAGAGCAGCCGGACGACGCCGTACCACGCTTCCAGTACGAGGATCACATCGCGGCTCTTGTCGACGAGCGCGTCTGGCCGGATTCGACGCGTGCGATTTCCGAACTGAGGCTCACCATCGAATACGAATCGGCCTCTGGCTGGAGCCGCATGTTTTCCGCCGGCAAATTGTCGGTCGACATCGTCGATTATCCCGGCGAATGGCTGCTCGACCTGCCGCTGCTCGGCAAGTCCTACGCCGATTTTTCGCGTGAGGCCTTCGAGATGGCCGTGTTGCCGGTGCGTGTCGATCTTTCGCGGGAATGGCGGGCGCTCTCCAATCCGGTCGACCCCAACGCCGACGCCGACGAGATGACGGCGCGCCGTCTCGCCGAGAGCTTCGCCGCCTATCTCAAGGCCTGCAAGCTCGACGAGCGGGCGCTTTCGACCTTGCCGCCCGGCCGCTTTCTGATGCCCGGCGATCTTGAAGGCTCGCCCGCTCTCACCTTCGCGCCGCTGCCGAATCTGGGCGGCCGGCGCTCCCGCTCGGGATCGCTGCAGGCTATGATGGAACGGCGCTACGAGGCTTACAAGACGCATGTCGTTAAACCGTTCTTTCGCGAACACATCACGCGTCTCGACCGCCAGATCGTGCTCATCGACGCATTGCAGGCATTGAATGCCGGCCCCGGCGCGATGGCCGATCTGGAACGCGCGGTCACCGAAATCCTGTCCTGTTTCCGGCCCGGCCGGGGCAACTTCCTGACCGACCTGTTTTCGAGGCGCATCGACCGCATATTGGTGGCCGCGACCAAGGCCGACCACCTGCACCACGAAAGCCACGACCGCCTGCAGGCCATCGTGCGGCGGCTAGCCGACCGCGCCGTGGCGCGGGCGAATTTCACCGGCGCCGACGTCGACGTCGTCGCCATGGCGGCCATGCGCGCGACCCGTGAAGGCACGGTCAAGCAGGGCCGCGAGACTTTGCCGGTCATTATCGGCATGCCATTGCGTGGCGAAAAAATCAACGGCGAAACCTTTGACGGAAAGACCGAAACAGCCATATTTCCCGGTGACTTGCCGGAGAAAATTGATGCGTTGTTCGACGTTTCCGAATCGATCCGCCGGCAGAACAATGACGACCCCACGATCCGCTTCGTGCGCTTTCGCCCGCCGAAACTCGAGCGCACCGCCGAGGGCGTCACGCTGTCGCTGCCACATATCCGGCTCGACCGCGCGCTGCAGTTCCTGATCGGAGATCATCTCGCATGAGTGCGCCCCGCAGACCGGCGGCCTTTCGCATCGAGCCGGAGCCCCAGCAGAAGGAAGATTCCACGGCTCGCCATGCTGGGTCCGAGGCCGCGCCGGCGCGAAAGCCGCGTACCGTCAGGGCGGATCTGGCCGTGGTCACACCGGCGGAGATCGACGTCTTCGACGAGCCTGATATCGTCGCTGCCGAGCCGCCGCCGGCGATTGCGCCGCGAAAACGTTCGCTGCTTGGCAGCCTGTTCTTCGGCGCGCTGGGCGTTCTGGTTTCGCTCGCCGTCGGCCTCTGGACCGACCAGCTGATTCGCGACCTGTTCGAGCGCGCCGAGTGGCTGGGCTGGCTGGCCGCCGGCATGGCCGCGATCGCCATCCTGGCGCTTCTGATCATCCTCGTGCGCGAGTTCATGGCGATTGCCCGGCTTGCCGAGGTCGAAAAGTTGCAGAAGCGGGCGCTCGATGCGATTGCCCGTGACGATCCGAAGACCGCCCGAGCCGTGGTCGACGAGTTGTCGGTCTTTGTCTCGGCCAAACCCGAAACCGCGGCCGGCAGGCGCTCGCTGGCCGAATTGCGCGGCGAGATCATTGACGGCGGCAATCTGGTGCGCCTGGCCGAGACCGAGATCCTCGGCCCGCTCGACGCCCGCGCGAAGGTGATGATCCTCGAGGCGGCAAAGCGTGTGTCCCTGGTGACCGCGGTCAGCCCGCGCGCGCTGGTCGACGTCGCCTATGTCGTATTCGAAGCCGGCCGGCTGATTCGGCGGCTGTCGGAGCTCTATGGCGGCCGCCCGGGCACGCTCGGCTTCTTTCGCCTGGCGCGCAGCGTTCTCGCCCATCTCGCGGTCACCGGGTCGATCGCCGTCGGCGACAGTTTCGTCCAACAGATCGTCGGCCACGGCCTTGCGGCCCGGCTGTCGGCAAAGCTCGGCGAAGGCGTCGTCAACGGCATGATGACGGCGCGCATCGGCATTGCAGCGATGGAAACCGCAAGGCCCCTGCCCTTTTACGCGGTCAGGCGGCCTGGATTAGGCGATTTCCTCTCCGCGCTGACGTCCTTTGCAGCAAAAAAAGAAAAAGAAACATCCGTTTCCCGAACGTGACTATTGCCTTGGGGTGACAAAGCATTAACCAATCTTGTTCATGGTCGGAAGCGTCCAAACCAGTCTCTTTGTTGCCGGGTGTCGTCGATGAAAAGCGTTATTCTGTCCAGCGGGCTACCCGTGGCGCTCGCGCTTGTCGCAACCGTCGGCATTGCCGGAAAGGCTACGGGGGCGGAACCGGACAAGCAGTTCTTTCGATCGGTCGAAGGCAAATGGGTCGGCCCCGGAGAAATCGTCGCCGGCAAATACAAGGGCACGAAATTCACCTGCAGCTTCACCGGCTCGACGCCTGACGGCAAAGTCGGCATGTCGCTCGACGGCGGCTGCCGGGTCGGCATGTTCACACAGCAGATGTCGGCAACGATCGAGCACAAGGGCCGCCAGGGCTACAAGGGCAGCTTCATGGGCGGCGCCGCCGGGTCCGGCCTCGACATTATCGGTGGCAATGTCGTCGATGCGCACAAGGTGGTTTTCACCATCAATCGCAATCAGTTGCGCGGCGTAATGCAGGCGCTTGTCCCAGACGACAATTCGATGACGGTGACCGTTGCCGTGCGCGTCGACCAGCAACTAGTCCCGGTCATCGGGATGAAGTTGAAGCGGGTCGATGGGGTAGAAGTTGGCTCCATCGCTCCGAACTGAGTCTCGGGCATGAAAAAGGCGGCAGCCAAACGGCGCCGCCCTCTTTGACATGCAATGGGCGCTCAGCCTTTGATCGCCGCAGTCAGCTCGTCATAAGCCTTGCAGGCGTCAGCCGCTGTTGTGCCACCCGGATACTTGGTTGTGACCGCCTGGACCTTGGCTGTGAGATCGGCAGCCTTGGCCGGATCCTTGGTAATCGCAGCCTGAAGCGCTGCAGTCATGTCCTGAGCCTTCTTGGTCAGCATCTCGGTCGTGCACTCCGGTGCCTTGGAACAGGCGGAGCCGGCAAGTGCCGCGATACCAACGGCAACCAGCAAAAACGTCTTCATGTCAGTCATCTCCTCAAAAAGGGCCGCGACGTGATCGTCGCTCACCCTCCACTGGCCGAAGCCGGGCGTCCTTAGCCGGATCGCTGGAACAAGCAACGCCCGGAGGCCCATTATCCTGTGCAGTGCAATATCGCTTCCACGACGCACCGGATTCGCACTGTTCGATCCGCCCCGAAGCCCCTATCTTGGCCGCTTGTTGCAAGAGAGCGGAACGGCAGGCATGGCGGCAGAGGCATCGAACAGCGATCTGATCCAGGTGGTGGCGCTGCTTGCCGCCGGCGTCGTTGCGGTGCCGATCTTCAGGCGCATGGGACTTGGCTCCATCCTCGGCTATTTGACGGCCGGCGTCGTGATCGGCCCGTTTGGGCTGCGCATCTTTTCCGAATCGGAAGCCATTCTTCATGTCGCCGAACTCGGCGTCGTCATGTTCCTGTTCATCATCGGACTGGAGATGCAGCCGTCACGCCTGTGGGGCCTGCGCCGCGAGATCTTCGGGCTTGGCGCGCTGCAGGTCGGCGTCTGCGCGGTCCTGCTGACCGGCGTCGGGCTGGCGGGAGGTTTTCCGATCGCGCAATCCTTCGTCGCCGGCGCCGGTTTCGTGCTCACCTCGACGGCCATCGTCATGCAATTGCTGGAAGAACGCGGCGAACTGGCCACGCCAAAGGGCCAGCGCATCGTTTCGGTCCTGCTTTTGGAAGACCTGGCCATCGTGCCGCTGCTGGCGCTGATCGCCTTCCTCGCGCCGGGCGGCGCCGATATGAGCCTGTCGGATCGGTTGACGGAGGTCGGTATCGGCCTTGCCGCGATCGTCGGGCTGGTGCTTGCAGGACGCTATCTGCTCAATCCGTTCTTCCGTATCCTGGCGGATGCGCGCGCCCGCGAGGTGATGACCGCAGCCGCCCTTCTGGTCGTTCTCGGATCGGCGCTCGCCATGCAGCTTTCCGGCCTGTCGATGGCGATGGGCGCCTTCCTGGCCGGCGTACTCTTGTCGGAATCGACCTTCCGCCACCAGCTGGAGGCCGATATCGAACCGTTCCGCGGCATTCTGCTCGGGCTGTTCTTCCTCGCCGTCGGCATGTCACTTGACCTGCATGTGGTCGTCGTCAACTGGCAGCTCATTGCCATCTATGTCGCCGCCTACATGATGATGAAGGCGATCGGCATCTATATCGTCGCCCGCATTCTAAAAACCGGCCACCGGGAAGCGCTCGAGCGCGCGGTCTTCATGGCGCAAGGCGGCGAATTCGCCTTCGTCCTCTATTCCGCAGCGGCGGCAGTCGGGATCATCGATAGCCAGGCCAATGCGATGCTGACGGCTATCGTCATCATTTCCATGGTGCTGACGCCATTGGCAATCATAGCCCTGCGGTATCTGACGCCGCGCGACGAGCAGTCGCTTGAAGGCGTCGATGTCGCCAACGGCCTGACCGGCAGCGTGCTGATCATCGGCTTTGGCCGGTTCGGCCAGATCGCCAGCCAGCCGCTTTTGTTGCGCGGCATCGACGTATCGATCATCGACAATGAGGTCGAAATGATCCAGGCGGCAGCCGATTTCGGCTTCAAGGTCTATTATGGCGACGGCACGCGGCTGGACATCCTGCGTGCCGCGGGAGCCGGGCGGGCACGCGCAGTGCTGATCTGCGTCGACAAGCCCGATGCCGCCGTGCGCATCGCCGAACTGATCAAGGCGGAGTTTCCCTTGCTGACGGTGCTGGCACGGGCTTTCGACCGCGGTACGGCGTTGCAGCTCATTCGTGCCGGCGTCGACTATCAGCTCCGCGAGACCTTCGAATCGGCGCTTGTCTTCGGCGGCTCGACACTGGAAGCCCTTGGCGTCGACCCAGAAGAGGTCGCCGAGGTCATCGAGGATGTCCGTCGCCGCGACGCTGCCCGTTTCGAACTTCAGCTGGCCGAAGGCATCCGCGCCGGGCGACGCTTTCTCAAAGGCAATATTGGCACCCCCATTCCGACGCCGCTCAGCACGCCACGGCGCGCGGGCCAGGCGCTCAACGAAGAGACCGCCGGCGTGCTGCAGAAATCCGAACCGGCCGATTAAACCTTGGAATGACGCGAATGATGAACGAACTGGACGAGCGCGCTCTCTCCGTCACCAGATTCTGGCGCGACGCCGGGGAGGAGGCATGGTTCGAGAAAAACGACGCCTTTGATGCCGACTTCCGCACCCGGTTTTTCGATCTGCACTTCGCCGCCGCCGGCCGCGAATGCGACGGCTGGTCCGAACACGCCGAAGGGTCTCTGGCACTGATGATCCTCCTCGACCAGTTTCCGCGAAACTGCTTTCGCGGCACCGGCCACATGTACGCCACGGACCCGCTGGCGCGGCATTTCGCCGGGAAGGCGATCGCTGCCGGCCATGACCTGGCGCTCGACGAAGAGCTCCGCGTTTTTCTCTATCTGCCCTATGAGCATTCGGAGGACCTCGCCGATCAGCTCAAATCGGTGGAGCTTACCGCCGCCAAGGCTCCGTCCTACCTGAAATATGCGATCGAGCATCGCGACATCATCCAGCGCTTCGGCCGTTTTCCGCACCGAAACAGGATGCTTGGCCGCGAGACGACACCGGACGAACAAATGTTCCTAGACGGAGGTGGGTTTTCCGGCTGATTTCGGGCACCGGTGGCGGCAGCCTCAGGCCTTCCACCAATCCCGGCCTGACGGCAGCCGTTCAATGCCCGATGTGTCGACGGCGGCCAGCCGCTCCGACACGCTCTTGCTGTCGACCACGAGCTCCGGCGCAATTTCTGCCAGCGGTGCCAGCACGAAGGCGCGCTCCAGCATGCGCGGATGCGGCACCTCCAGCCCGGTCTCGTGGATAACGCGGTCGCCGAACACCAGAATGTCGATATCGATCAGGCGCGGCCCCCAGCGCTCCTCGCGCACTCGCTTCAGTTTTCGCTCGGCATCAAGGCAGAGGTCCAGCAACTCTCGCGGTGCGAGCGCGGTCGAGATTTCGGCCGCCGCATTGAGGAAATCCGGCTGATCGAGCTTGCCCCAGGGCGGCGTGCGGTAGAGCGACGAAACGGCAACGACGCGCGTGCTCTCGTCGGCATCCAGAATGCCCAGTGCCGCAGCCATCGACCTCGCCGGGTCACCGAGATTGCCGCCGAGACTGAGATAGACGGTATTATTCTGGCCAGACAACGGTCACCTCGACATGATCGAGCACACCCGGCACCGGGGCATTCGGCTTGCGCACGGTGATCTCGGCCTTTTTTATCTGCGGAAACCGCGCCGTCAGCGCCCTCGCCACTTCGAGCGCCAGCGCTTCGATCAGAAAGCGCCGCTCGCCTGTAATGATCTTCTCGATGACCGCAAAAGCGATGCCGTAATTGACGGTGTCCTCGATGGAATCCTCGACCAGCGCCCGCCCGGGATCCACCGTGAGTGCCGCATCGACATAAAAGCGCTGGCCGAGCGTCTCTTCTTCGTCCAGCACACCGTGCCGAGCGAAGAAGGCGCAGTTTTTCATGCGGATGACATACATGGCTCAGCTTTCCCCGATCTCACGCGCCAGCATAGCATCGGCAATGGCCAACACATCCACGTTGATTGCGACATCGTGGACGCGAAAAAGATGCGCGCCTTTGAGCCTCAGGATGACGCTGGTGGCCGCGGTTCCGGCGCCCCTTGCGGCTGCATCGCGGCCGATGACGGTGCCGATAAAGCGCTTTCGCGATGTGCCGGCCATCAGTGGAAAACCCAGCGCACGAAGCTCGGAAAACCGTGCCATCAGGTCAAGATTTTCGGCGGCCGTCTCCTTGGCGAAGCCGAAGCCCGGGTCGAGCACGATATGGTCGTCGGCAACACCGCTCCGTCGCGCAACTTCCAGCGACTTCCTGAGGAAGAAGAGCTGATCGGCAATCACGTCGGGCAGTTTCTGTCGATCCCGTCCCGTGTGCATGATGACAAGCCCGGCGCCGGTTTCGGCCGCGACGCGGGCAATGCCCGGTTCGCGCTGCAGGCCCCAGACGTCATTGACGATATGTGCGCCGGCCTGGACGGCGAGCCGGGCCGTATCCTCGCGATAGGTATCGACCGAGATCAGCGTTCCGCCAGACGTCGCGAGCGCCTCGATGACCGGCAATATGCGAGCCTGCTCTTCCTTTGCGGAGATCGCAGACGCCCCGGGACGTGTCGATTCTCCGCCGATGTCGATGACGGAGGCCCCCTCCCCGACCATGCGGCGCGCCTGGTCAACTGCTCTTTCAGGCGCATCGAACAGGCCGCCGTCGGAAAAACTGTCCGGCGTGATGTTGAGGATGCCGACGACCACGGCCTTGCCACCAATGTCGAGATGGCGTCCGTGGGCTAACTGCCATCGCCCTGTCATCATTGCCCATCAACCATGTCCGATCCCGCGGCGTGGCCGGGGATCAATTCCGTTGCGCCGGAGACGGCGGTAAAGCAAGGTGGGCAAAGAGGCAACACGATGAAACGATCCTTCCTTTGCGCCCTGATGCTCGCCCTGACCGCATTCCCGGCCAGCGCTGCAACTCTCGTCAAGACATATAGTTATTTCCCGATCGGCGGCAGGACGCTCGACGACATCGAGACCCAGCTGTCGAAACTCGGGCCTCAGGTGAAAAGCACCGGGTCGCGGCATCCAGGCGCTACCCAGATGGCGTTCACCACCCGCGTCAGCTATGCGCAAAAGCCGGGCTCGTGCTGGATTGCCGACGCTGTCGTCACCGTCAAGGTCAAGGTGATCCTTCCGCAGTGGCGCCGCCCGCGCAAAGCCGATGCAGGCGTCAGGCTGTTCTGGGATACGTTGTCCGCCGACATCAAGCGCCATGAGGAACGCCACGTCGAGATTGCCAAGAACCATGGCCGCGAACTCGAAGACGCCTTGAAGGCGAGCTACCCGGAAAAGACCTGCGAACTGGCCAAGGCCAAGGCCGCAAAAATAACGGCGGCCATGCTCGCCAAGCACGACCAGGAGCAGATGCGCTTCGATCGTGTGGAAAGCGTCAATTTCCAAAGCCGCATCCTGCGGCTCTTGAATTACCGCATCGAGCGCATTGAGAACGGCCGACTCGCTCCCGGCTGAACTCCGCGTCGTCGGACAAAGCCAATTTTGCCGAAACATGGTGCCAGCTTCGAAAAACTTTCGAGCCGCTGTCGAAATCGGCCTATAGCGAACGACATATATCGAGTTCGCAGGGCTCATCTCAAAGGCACGAGAACACGGCCAATCTGTACACTCGACGCAGTCCAGCGCCTCGCGGACGTGCACCCAAGCGTAATGGGATGAATGGATATGGACCAGGCTATCGACAAGCAAGCGATGGTGGAAACCAGCACGCCGCTGACCGAAACCGAGAAAAACGCCATCATCGGCGGCGTGCTTTTGTCGATGCTGCTGGCAGCGCTCGACCAGACCATCGTCGCGCCGGCGATGCCGACGATGGCACGTCTGCTCGGGCATGCCGAGTATCTGCCGTGGATCGTGACCGGCTATCTTCTGACCGCGACCGCCGTGGCGCCGCTCTACGGCAAGATCTCCGACATTTATGGTCGCCGGCCGACCGTCTATGCTGCAATCCTGATCTTTCTCGCCGGCTCGCTGGTCAGCGCCACCGCCCCCAACATGCTGGTCCTGGTTGTCGGCCGGGCGATCCAGGGCGCCGGCGGCGGCGGGCTGTTCGCCCTGACGCAGACCGTGATCGGCGACCTCGTGCCGCCGCGCGAGCGGGCTCGCTACGCCGCCTGGATCTCGGGCACCTGGGCCGTCGCCAGCATCGCCGGGCCGCTGCTCGGCGGCACCTTCGCCGAACATCTGCATTGGTCGCTGATCTTCTGGATCAACATTCCGCTCGGCCTGCTGGCGATGGCGATCATCAACAACCCGCTCAAGAAGCTGCCGATCGCCGCAAAACATCACCGCATCGACGGCCTCGGCGCGCTGCTTCTGGTCGCGGCCACCTCGCTGCTGCTGCTTGCCTTGAACTGGGGCGGCAGCGAGTATCCCTGGCTGTCGCCTGAAATCCTTGGACTGCTCTTCTGCTCAGCGGTGTTCTGGAGCGCGTTCGCGCTGAGGCTGCTGCGTGCGGCCGAACCGCTGATCTCGCTCGAAGTGCTCGGCAATCCGATCGTTCTCGCCGGGACGCTGTCGATGTTCCTGCTGCAGGCCGCCAATGTCGGCTTGTCGGTCTATCTGCCGGTCTACCTGCAATCGGTCGTCGGCCTGTCGGTCAGCGAATCGGGCACCGCGTTGCTTGGGCTGATGCTCGGCACGGTGGCCGGTGCGACCTTCAGCGCGCGAATGATCCCGCGCTTTTTCCACTATAAACGCATTGCCATGATCGGAACGGTTTTCTCGATCCTGTGCCTCGGCGTGCTCAGCCTGGTCGCCGGGCATGCCTCACTGTTGCTCGTCGAGGTGTTGACGACCTGCGTAGGCCTGGGCACAGGCACGACCTTTCCGGTTGCCACTGTCTCGGTCCAGAACGCCGTCGATCGTATGCACCTTGGCGTGGCGACCGGCGTTCTCACCTTCCTCCGCTCGCTGGGCAGTGCGCTTGGCGTCGCCATGCTTGGTGCCGTCGCCCTTGGCTACGGCCTGCCGCTGGCCAGCGAAGGCACGCAGCCGGCCGGCCATGTTGCCTCGGCCATGCCGTTCGTGATGATCTTTCTTGCAGCGGCCGCAACCTTGCTGTTGTCGTTCATCACGCTCTGGTTGATGCCGGAAAAAACGCTTCGCGGCCACGCCGAGGCTGTGGCCCCAGCGTTGGCGGAGTAGACCGGCCCCACGAAAATACAGCGAGGTTCAGTCGACCACGCCGAGCTTCTTCTGCAAGCTGGTCGACGAGGTCGTATACTGGAACACAATGCGCTCGCCGGGGCTGACGATGCGCTTGGCTGCTTGCGCCATCAAAGCGACCTCATGGAAGCCTGACAGGATCAGCTTCAACTTGCCGGGATACCAGTTGATGTCGCCTACGGCGAAGATGCCAGGCACCGACGTCTGGAATTTTTCGGTGTCGACCGGGATCAGGTTCTCGTGGAGATTGAGGCCCCATTCGGCGATTGGGCCGAGCTTCATCGTCAGGCCGAAGAATGGCAGCATCCGCGTACACGGTACTTCGATATCGCCCTCCGGTCCCTTGATGATGGCGGAGGCGAGCTGGCCGTCGGCGCCGGTCAGGCCAGTCACCTGTCCAACCTGGAATTCCAGCTGCTTCATCTCCTGCATGGCATACATCTTGTTGACGCTGTCGGGCGCTGCACGGAATTCGGGCCGCCGGTGCACCAGTGTCACGCTCTTGGCCACCGGCTGCAGATTCAGCGTCCAGTCGAGCGCCGAATCGCCGCCGCCGACGATGACGAGGTCATGGCCGCGAAAGTCCTCCATCCGGCGCACCGAGTAGAACACGCTCTTGCCTTCATAGGGTTCGATGCCCGGGATCGGCGGCCGCTTCGGCTGGAAAGAGCCGCCGCCAGCGGCGATCACGACGATTTTGGCTTCGAACACCTCGTTTTCGTCGGTAGTGACGCGGAAGCTGCCGTCCTCCAGTCTTTCCAGGCCCGAAACCATGCGGTTATAGGTGAATTCGGGCTTGAACGGCGCGATCTGCTCAAGCAGCTTGTCGACCAGACCTTGCGCCGAGATTGAGGGCCAGCCCGGAATGTCGTAGATCGGCTTTTCCGGGTAGAGTTCGGCGCACTGCCCGCCGGGCCGGTCGAGTATGTCGATCAGATGGCACTTCATGTCGAAGAGGCCGAGCTCGAATACCGCAAACAGACCGACAGGCCCTGCCCCGACAATGAGTACGTCTGTCTTGATGATAGCGGTCATGAAGCATGCGCCTTTATGGGAAACGGCGCGACACTGCATGACCATTGGTCCGCTGCCAAGCGGCAGCGGCAAAAATCGGCTTCAGCCCTGGCGGGCCGGCACGCGCACGACCAGCCCGTCGAGGGCGTCGCGCACCTTGATCTGGCATGACAGCCGCGAATTCGGCTGGACGTCGTAGGCGAAATCCAGCATGTCCTCTTCCATGGCTTCCGGCTCGCCGACCTCCGCCGTCCAGGCTTCGTCGACATAAACATGGCAGGTCGCGCAGGCGCAGGCGCCGCCGCATTCCGCTTCTATTCCCGGCACCGCATTGCGGATCGCATTTTCCATGACGGTCGAGCCGTTTTCGGCATCCACGTCAAAACGCGTGCCGTCATGGGCGATGAAGGTCAGCTTGGTCATTTGTCACCTGAAGGGAGTCTGAGCCGACATAATCACTCTGCCGGACAAGTCAACTGCGGCGCCAAAGCGCCGCTGTGTGGCGTTTCGGGAATAAGTGCTATCGGCTGATGGCGGCGACGAAGTCGCGCACTTCTTCGATCAGCGAGCCAAGCCGCTTCAGCGTGCCGGCGTCTTCGGGCCGGCATTCGATCGCACTGGCGCAATCGGCGATGGCGAAGGCGCCGACCCCGCGCGCCGAGCCTTTGAGCCCGTGTGCCAATAGCAGCCGCTGCCCGACATCCGCATCGACGATCTTGTCGCGCACCGACAGCGCCTGCTGCACGAACAGAGCCAGCACCTCCTGCTCGAGGCTCCGATCGCCCATCGTCTGGCGCGCAAGATGCGCCAGGTCGATCGGCCGCGCCCCGGCTGTCCCCGACACATCGCCGCCGGGCATCGAGAAGGCAATGCCGTTTTCGCCACGTATCACTTTGAGACTCCGTTCTTCGACCGCCGCAAAAACTAGGCGTATCCGGTGGACAACGGGTTAATGATTGGCCCCGAAAAATGTCGCGATAACGGCGCCGGAATCACGGCTGTGTTAACCTTATATTTAAAGTTTTACGTATCGGGCGGAATGCATGTTTTCTTTACCCGGCTGTGTCATTACGATACGACAGGGTCCATTTTCAGCCTCCTGCGCGGGACACGCTAGGCAGAATCAATAAGCAGAACCATAAGTCCCGCCGCAGCTTGTACAGGGTAGCGAAGGCATGGCGAAGAAACCAACGACGACAAGAACGCTCGACAGCGACGTAGCCAGAGAACTCGAAAAGGCACTCGATATCGACCTGAGCGGCGATGCCGGCGGCGACTTCGACATGGCGGCATCCATGGAAGATCTGGAAGCGCAAATATCGCAAGCCGCCGACGAGCTGGCGCGCGAAGGTCGCAGCCAGAACGAACCGCCTGCCCCGGACCAGACCCAGAGCGCGGCACAAGCCGCCAATCAAAGCCAGAACGCAAATTCCGCGCCAAAGGCCAAGCCGGCTGAGTTGCGTCCTGTCGCAACGCGCAATGGCTCGCAGCCGGCAGCTTTCTCGCCGGCCAACGACGATCGTCAAAAAGACTATAAAACGCTCCTGCACACCCTCAATCGGCGCGCCTCGAACACGATCTATTGGGTCGTGGCTTTCGTTTCGCTGGCCTGGATCGCCGGCGCTGGCGGCCTTGCGAACCTGTTGTTCGGACCTGGCATCTGGAACATCCGCACCTTCGATCAGTTTTTCGCCCGTCCCGAGCTGATCGGCCTGGCGGTCGCGGCAATCGTGCCTGTCATCCTGTTCTGGGCATTCGCAGTGATGATCCGCCGCGCTCAGGAGATGCGCCTTGCCGCGCAGTCGATGACCGAGGTGGCCTTCCGTCTGGCCGAGCCGGAAAATCTTGCCCAGGATCGCGTCATGATGATCGGCCAAGCGGTTCGCCGCGAGGTGGCAGCCATGGGCGAAGGCATCGAACGCACGCTTGCGCGTGCCGTCGAGCTCGAAACGCTGGTTCACAGCGAGGTGAACCAGATCGAGCGCTCCTATTCAGAGAACGAGTCCCGCATCCGCTCGCTGGTCGATGGGCTGGGCAGCGAGCGCGAAGCAGTCGTCACCCATGCCGAGCGCGTGCGCGCCTCGATCACCGGCGCCCACGAGACACTGAAAGACGAGATCAACGCCGCCAGCGATATCATTCGCGACAGCATTCTCAACGCCTCGACCAAGCTGTCGATGACGATCAACGAATCCGGCGACACGCTGATCGACAGGATCAACGGAAGCTCGATGTCGATCTTCGATTCGGTGGAAGGCCGGCTCGAATCGATCACCGATCGCCTGTCGACGTCGGGCGAGGCCTTCGCCAGCCTGCTCGACACCCGCATCGCCAAGCTGACGGACACCACCGATGGCCTGACGCGGTCGCTGACCGACCTGCTCGACGACCGCACGAGCGGCATGGTGTCGCTGCTCGGCGGCGCCGCCCGCACACTCAATTCGGAATTCGAAGCCAGCCTCAACGGCATCGAGCGGACGCTTGCCGAACGTGGCCAGGCGCTGATCAGCGAGTTCCAGACCCGCGCCGAGGCGCTCGACACCGGCACGCAGAAGCTCAACGCCGCGCTGGAGGCTCGCGCACGCCAGATCAACGAGACGCTGGTCGAGCGCGCGCGCGAAATCGCCCACACCTTCCAGGATAGCAAGGAGACGCTGTCGGCAATGATCGATCAGGGCAAGACCCAGATCGGTGCCGACATGGCCGACATCATTTCATCGACCTCGACCATGCTTGAAGCCCGCGCCGGCGATTTCGCCGGGCGCATGGAAGCGGCACGCCATGTCGTATCGCGTTCGTTCGACACGGACATCGAGCGGCTTGCCGATGCTCGCGCCGGCATAGAGGAAGCCGTCGAAAACCATAGCCGCAAGCTTTCCGAAAGCCGCGACCGGATGGCGGCGGCAATGCAGGCCGATTTGGCGAAGTTCGCCGAGGGTCGCGCCGAAATCGACGCAGCGGTGGCCAACCAGGTGCAGAAGCTTGCCGAAGGCCGCAGCCTTATCTCGCGCGCCCTTGAGGAGGATCTGCGCAAGGTCAACGAATCGCGCGCAGCGATCGACGCTTCACTGGGCAGCCATCTCGAAAGCCTTGAAGAGGGTCGCAACAGGCTGGCCCAGGCCCTGAACGAAGACTCCGGAAAACTCGTGCAAGCTCGTACGATAATTGATGAAATGGTTGCCGGGCACGTCGGCAAGCTCGCCGAAGGCCGCAGCATCCTTTCGCGCGCGCTCGAGGCCGACCTCGGCAAGTTGGCAGAGAGCCGCGCCGCCATCGACGGCCTCGTCGCCGGTCAGGTCGAAAAGATCGCCGAGGGTCGCGCCATACTCGCCAGTGCGCTGGAAGCCGACATCGCCGGCATCAATGGCCTCATCGAGGCGCATTCGGCGAAATTGGCGCAAGACCGCAGCGGTCTTTCCCAGTCACTCGATAACGACCTCTCCGACATCAGGAGTCTGATCGCTGATCATTCCGGCAGGCTCGCCGATGACCGCAGCCTGCTTTCGAAGACGCTTGAGGACGATCTTGCCAAGCTGGCCGAAAGCCGGTCGAGCATCGATGGGCTGGTTGCCGGCCAGGTCGAGAAGCTGGCGGAAGGCCGCGATATCCTCAAGCGCGCGCTTGAATCGGACCTGAACGCTATCAAGGGCGTCATCGCCAGCCAGTCTGAAAAGCTGGCGGAAGACCGTGGCCAGTTGTCACGGGCGCTGGAGAGCGACCTGGAGGCTGTGCGGGGCGTTGTCTCCGATCACATGAACAAGCTTGCCGAAGACCGTTCGACGCTTTCGAAGGCGCTCGAGGACGATCTCGCCAAGTTGGCCGAAAGCCGCTCGAGCATCGATGTGATGGTTGCCGGCCAGGTCGAGAAACTGGCGGAGGGCCGCGACATCCTCAAGCGAGCGCTCGAAGCCGATCTGAGCACTGTCAAGGGCGTCATCGCCAGCCAGTCCGAAAAGCTGGCGGAAGACCGTGGTCAGCTGTCGCGGGCACTGGAGACCGATCTCGAGACCGTGCGGGGCGTCGTCTCCGAACATATGAACAAGCTTACCGAAGAGCGTTCGGCCCTCTCGAAAGCGCTCGAGGACGATCTTGCCAGGCTGGCAGAGAGCCGTTCGAGCATCGACGGGCTGGTCGCCGGCCAGGTCGAGAAGCTGGCCGAGGGTCGCGACATCCTCAAGCGCGCCTTGGAAGACGATCTTGCCAAGCTGGCCGAAAGCCGCTCGAGCATCGACGGACTGGTTTCCGGCCAGGTCGAGAAACTGGCCGAAGGCCGCGATATCCTCAAGCGCGCCTTGGAGGCCGATCTCAACACGATCAGGGGCGCCATCGCCGATCAGTCGCAGCTATTGACCGATAATCGCGCGCAGTTTTCGCGTGCGTTGGAAGCCGATCTCGGCAACGTCAACAGCCTTGTCGCAACCCACGCAGAGAAGCTCGTCCAGGACCGCTCGACCCTGTCGAAGGCGCTCGAGGACGATCTCGCCAAGCTGGCCGAAAGCCGTTCGAGCATCGATGGGCTGGTTGCCGGCCAGGTCGAGAAACTGGCGGAAGGCCGCGACATCCTCAGGCGAGCGTTGGAAGCCGACCTGGAGAGGCTTGCAATGAGCCGCAGCGAGGTCGACGAGATCGTCGCCGGTCATGTCGGCAAGCTGAGCGAGGGCCGCGACATGCTGACCCGCGCATTGCAGGACGATCTCTCCAGGCTCGCCGAAACGCGCAAGGATGTCGACCGTTCGCTGTCCGGCCATATCGACCAGATCGCTGCCAGGAGCACCGACATCTCCGATGCAATCGCTGCCGACGTAGAAAAGATCGAGCAGGCGTTCAGCCGGCAGACAGGCATCATCGAGGAGCGCGCCAGCACCATGGAGCGGGCGCTGTCGACGGGTGTCGACAACGTTCGCAGTGTGCTCGAAAAAAGCGCGGTCTTCGTCGCCGGGGCGCTGCGTGAGAAGGTCCTGGAAGTCACGAGCGCGCTGCATGAGCAGGCGGGCGCGGCATTCAGCGATGCCGACCGCAAGATCGCTGAGCGCGCCGAGCAGACCTCCGCTGCCCTGCTCGCCAGGGCGGAGGACATCGCCCGCACCTTTGAAGAGGCGGATCGTCGCCTTGCCGCGCGCGCCGAGGATACGTCGAGCGCACTGATTGCCCGCGTCGACGACACGTCGAACACCCTGCTCGCGCGCGCCCAGGAAACGGCCGATCAGCTGGCAGCCAGAGCAAGTGAGATTGCCGGCACCTTCGACGCGGCGGACCACAGGCTGGTCTCTCGCGCCATCGAAACGGCCCAGTCGCTGGCGGCACGTGCCGGCGACATCCTGCGCAATTTCGAAACGGCCGACGAGCGGCTGGGCGTGCGCATCGGCGAATCCGCCGAAGCGCTCGCGGCACGCGCGTCGGATCTGGGTCGCATTTTCGATGCCGCCGACCAGCAACTTATTTCGCGCATTGCCGAAGGCTCCGAAGCACTTTCGGCCCGTGCGGCTGAGATCGGCCGCATCTTCGAGGAGGCGGATCATCGCCTGGTATCCCGTATCGCCGACAGCAGCACCGCCATCGGCGAACATGCCGACACCATTGTCGGCGCCTTCACCAGCACCGAGCAGCGGGTTGCCGAGCGCGCCAGGCAGACTGGCCAGGAACTCGCCGTCCATGCGCGTGAAATCGAGCAGGTGCTTGCCGGCGCCGACCAACGCCTGGCATCGAGTGCGGCTGCCACAGCGGCCCGCGTCGAGGAGCAGGTCGCCGGCGTCGAGAACCGCCTCGCCTACTCCGCCGAGACAATGGGCCAAAAGCTCAACGAGCAGGTTGCGAACGCCGAGGCGCAGTTGGTCTCGCGTGCCAACACGATCGCCGAAACCTTCACCGCGGTCGGCCAGCATATCGGCCAGAGCACCAATGACGCTGCAAAGACCATCGGTGCCAATACTCGCGAGCTCAATACGATGCTTGCGGCACGTTCGGCTGAAATATCGAAAATCCTGGACGAGACGGCACGGCCTCTGGTCGAGCGCTTTGCCCAGGGCGGCTCCGAGCTGCAAAAGAGCATGGAAGAGGTCACAGAACGTGCGACCGAGAAGCTGCGCACTCAAAACGCCGCCCTCGTCGACGCCCTCGCCAGCCGCACGGCCGAAACCCTGTCGGCCGTCGAAGGCGCGCGCTCGACGCTTGCCGACAGCGTTGCCGACCTCATCGGCCGCATGACCACCTCCAGCTCGCAGCTCGGTCAATTGATCGAGCAGGCGGCGGGCAATCTCGGCCAGGTTGAAGAACGCCTGACCGGGAGCACGCAAAGCTTCGCAGCGACCACGGAAAAGACCGCGCAGACCTTCGCCAGTTCGGCGCGCCTGGTCGATTCGAACACGACGCGGCTCACCGAGCTGTCGTCCTCGACCTTGCGCGAGGTTGCTTCTATCGCCACCAAGTTCGACGAGCACAGCCGGTTGCTTTCCAGTGCCTCGGACCTGTTGAGCTCGGCCCAGAGCAATCTCGAGCACACGCTCGAAAGGCAATCGTCGCTGGAGGACCTCGCCGTCGGCCTTGTCAAGAAATCGGAAGATCTCGAAAGGGTCATGCGCTCGTTCGAGAATCTGGTCGGCCAAACGCTGCAGAACGCCGAAGGCAAGACGCTGGAATCCGCCGACAAGATCCGTACCGCGATTTCCGAAGTGGTCGATTCGGCCACCAAGCGCTTTGCCGATGCGACCGAAGAGATGCGGCGTACCGCCGGCTCGATCAAGAGCGAGCTCGACCTCACCCGCGCCGAGCTCAAGAAAGGCGTCATCGAGATGCCGGAAGAAGCAAAGGAATCGACCACGGCTATCCGCCGTGCCGTTTCAGAGCAGATCAACGCGCTGAAGGAACTTTCTGAAATCGTTGCGAAATCTGGCCGTAGCGCCGACAGTTCGGAACAGCGCAACCTGCGTCCGGCGCCGCAAGCGCCTGCCGCACGCGCCGCTGAGCCGCCACGTCGCCCGGCTCCGGCTCCAGAACAGCGCCGTCCCCCGCAGGCGCCTTCGGGCGAGGCGGCGCTGCGCGGCACGCTCGACCTCGAACGTCCCGCAGACCAAGCGCCACGCCAGCGCGACCCCAACGGCCGCACGCCGCAAGGCGGCTGGGTGCGCGACCTCCTGACCGGTGCATCGCGCGAAGACGACGCCAAGCCGGCGGCGCCCGCCGAAGCGCCGCGCCCTGCTCCCGCTGCGCGTTCGCCGCTTCATGTCGTGGAATCGCTGAACTCACTCTCGGTCGATATCGCGCGCGCCATCGATCACGATGCCTCGATCGAGCTGTGGAACCGCTACCGGCGCGGCGAGCGCGACGTCTTCACGCGCCGACTTTACACGCTGAAGGGCCAGCAGACGTTCGACGAGATCCGCCGCAAATATCAGTCGGAGGCGGAGTTCCGAGCTGCTGTCGATCGTTACTGCGACGATTTCGAAAAGCTGCTCAAGGACGTGTCGCGCAACGACCGCGACAACATCATGGCACAGACCTACCTGACCTCGGATACCGGCAAGGTCTACACGATGCTGGCACACGCCAGCGGCCGCCTTCACTAGAGCGGGCGATAGAGAATAAACGAAAAGGCGGGATTTCCCGCCTTTTTCATGCCGTACTGAATTCCATTGGCGCTGTAGAGTGCCGTGCCAGCAGTTCCGGCCGCGTCAGATCACAGTGTCGGTCCAGCGGACGATTTGCCCGGCCGCATCGCCGAACGCGGCATCGAGCGCGCCGACATAGGCCTGGTTGCCATTGCCCGAAACGGGCGCGATGGCGCTAAACGTCTTCGAAGCGCGCACTTCACCGTTGCGGTCGTTCAACAGGCGCACGAACAGCTCGACCTCGGCATGTTCGCCGCCATCGACACGCACCTCGAACGAGCGGATCTCGACGATCACCTGATAGTCGATCGCCAGCCCCTCGCCTGGCTTGCCGACGCCGGTGAAGCTGCCCGAGCGCTGGAACGTCTCTGCCAGCCGCGCCTGTACGATCATCGGCAGCCGGTCGGCCCATTGCGCGCCCTTGAGATACTGGATCGATCGCGGTGATGGCTTGATGACGATGTTCTGGCTATCCAGCGCCTTGAGCGCCGAAGGCTGGGCGATGAGTATCTGGCGCCGGCTGCGGGCACGCGCTTGCAGCGACGGCGCCGAAAGCTCGAACGTATCCAGCGGCGCCGGTCTGCCGCCCGGCAAGGCTGCGCAGCTTGCAAGCGAAAGCGCCAGCAACATCGCCCCGACCTTAGACCCGCCCGATGTGATGCTGCCTGAACTGATCGACTTCAAACGCGATCCCCCCCGGATCGTGGAAACAATGCGCATCTGCCAGCTATGTTCTTGCGGTGGTCGGGGATCGAAGTCAACGGCGCACCCTGCCGTCGAACTGTCGGACCTCGCCCTCGCCGCCGGACAAGATCCTTTGTGGGTTGCGGCTGAGATCGGTTACCGCCTCTTCGATGCGGTTGATCGAACGGCGGCTGTCCTGGACCAGCGCTTCGACGTTTTGCAGCCCTTGTCCCGAGAACCGCGCCAAATTGTCGGTAATGGTACCGAGACGGGCGTTCAGCGTGTCGGCGACCTGCTTGAACGATTTCAGCGTCGCTCTGGCGTCGGCCATGACGCCGTCGGCCTGGCCGGAGCCAAGCAGTTTGTCGACCTTGGCAAGGATACCGTCGACTCGCACCGAGGCATCGTTGAGGCGTCCTGCGAGTTGATGCGCGTCTTTGATGGTTTCATCGATGTCATCGGCTCGGTTGGCGAACTTGTTGGTCACCTTGGCGATGTCGGCGGCAGCCTCGTTGGCGTTTTCGCTGGCCTTCTGGATATTGGCCAGCGCGGTGCGCACCTCAGCCGGATCGATGCCGTCGAGAACGCCGTCGACCTTGGCCAGCGTGCCTTGCGTCTTCTGGGCGAAGTCGTTGATCGAGCCGACCGCGGTGTCGACGTTCTTGATGACCGTGTCGAACTGCTTGCTGGTTTCCTTGAGATTGGCGGTGACCGTGTCGACATTGGCGACGATGCTCTTGATCTGGTCCTTGTTGACGGCGTTGAGTAGCCCTTCCGCCGCCTTCAGGGTGCCGTCGAGCTTGCCCGAAACACCTTTTAATTCGTCCGCCAGCGAGCTGACGCTGGCCAGGAACTTGTCGACGCCGTCCGCATTCCTGGCCAGTGCATCGGAGAAGGTCTGGACATTGTTGACGGTCTGCGTCAGCGGCCCGCGAACATCCTTGGTGAAGCCTTCGAGCTCCGAAAGGACCTTGTCGGCCCGGGTGAAGATGTTCTGCGCCGTCTGCAACAGGTTGGTGACGGCCGACGGGTTGGCAACGATCTCGGCGACGCGGCCTTCCTTTTCCGCCTCGTCGAGGAGTTTTGGCTCCTTGGGGTCGGCGCCCTTGAGCTCGATGTTGGCCTGGCCGGTGAGGCCGGCAAGCCCGATATCGGCCTGCGTCGACTTGGTGATAGGCGTATTCCGGTCTATTTCGGTGTCGGCGATAGCAGCAGTCGGATTGTCGACGTCAATATAGACACGGCGCACGTCGCCGACTTTGACGCCATTGAACAGCACGAAACTGCCACGGCCGAGCCCCGAAGCGGAGCCTGGAATGCGCACGCGCAGCACCGCCGTCTCGCCCCTTTCGCCGATAGCCGCCGTCCAATAGACGAAAGCGAAAGCCGCGAGGATCGCGGCCAGCGTGAAAATGCCGACAATGACGTAGTTGGCCCTGGTTTCCATTGCTCACTTATGGCTATGCGCGCGCCGCAAGATCAAGTTGCCGGGCGCGTTTTCCGCGGAAATAGGATTTTACCCAGGGTTCCTCGCTCCTGAGCATGTCGTCGATCGTGCCCTCGACCAGCACCTTCTTGTTGCCAAGCACCGCCACGCGATCGCACGCGGTAAACAGCGTGTCGAGATCATGCGTGACCATATACACGGTCAAATCCATCGTATCGCGCAGCTTGACGACCAATTCGTCGAATTCAGCCGCACTAATTGGATCGAGGCCGGACGTCGGCTCGTCGAGGAAAACGATGTCCGGATCGAGCGCCAGGGCGCGCGCCAAGGCGGCACGCTTGATCATACCGCCGGAGAGCTCGGAGGGGAATTTCTGCGCCGCCTCCGGCGGCAGTCCGACCAACTCGACCTTGAGCATGGCAAGTTCGTCCATCAGCTTCTTCGGCAAATCGAGATATTCACGCATCGGCACCTGGACGTTTTCGAGGACCGTCAGCGCCGAAAAAAGGGCGCCATGCTGGAACAGCACGCCAAGCCGCATGTCGATTCGAAGGCGCTCCCTTTCGGTTGCCTTCTCGACGTCGACGCCGAACAGTTTGATTGTGCCCGATTGCTTGCGCGTCAAGCCAAGGATGGTGCGCAAGAGAACAGATTTGCCCGCACCGGAGGCACCAACAAAGCCGAGAATCTCCCCGCGCCAGATATCGAGCGACAATTTGTCGAGAACGACCTGGTCGGCGAACGATACGGTGATGTCGTGTGCCGACAGCACGATCTCGTCTTCTTTGACCTTCGTCGCCACCTTGGTCGTGTTTGTGCCCGGCAGCGCCATCTCAGAACTCGATCGCTGCATAGAACATGGCGAAAAGCCCGTCGAGGATAATGACCACGAAGATCGACTTCACCACTGAGGCGGTCACATGCTGGCCGAGCGATTCGGCGCTGCCGCCAACCTTCATGCCCTCGACCGAGGCGATTATGCCGATGATCATGGCCATGAACGGCGCCTTGATCAGGCCCGCAAAGATGGTGCTGAGGTCGATTGCGACACGCAGCCGGTCGATGAACGCTGCCGGTGCAATATCAGAGTAGAGCCACGCAGCCAAAATGCCGCCGCCCAGTGCTGCAAAGTTGGCGATGATCGTCAGGCAAGGCAGCGCGACGACCAGCGCGACCAGCCGCGGAAACACCAGCACGCCGATTGGATTAAGACCGATCACCTTCAGCGCATCGACCTCCTCGCGCATCTTCATCGAGCCGATCTCGGCGGTGATCGCGCTACCGGAGCGGCCGGCGATCATGATCGCCGTCATCAAAACGCCGAGCTCGCGCAGGATCAGCACGCCGACCAGGTCGACGACGAAGATGTCGGCGCCGAAATAACTGAGCTGATAGGCGCCTTGCTGGGCAACGATCGCACCGACGATGGCCGACATCAGCACCACCACCGGTATGGCGCCGACGCCCATGCGATCGATCTGGTTGAAGATCGCCGCCATATTGACGGCATGGCCACGGCCAAGCTTCATCTGAGAGCCGCGTATCGTAGCGCCGAGGATGTTCATTGCGGCCAGGAAATCGTCGCGCATCTCATAGACGCGACGGCCTACCGCCTCGAGCCCCCGAATGATGAAGTTGGGCGGCTTTGCCAGACCGGATCCGGGCTCGCGTCGAACCGCATCGCCGACGGCGCCAAGCAGGATCGAGGCAATCTCGCTTTGCCCCTGCATCTTGATCTCGACGCCCTTCTTTTCGAAGCTGCTCACCAGGCGATCGATCAGCCAGGCGCCGGCAGTGTCCATCTTCTCGATCTGCGACAGATCGAGCGCCAGCGTCTTGAAGCCGCCGCGCTTCTCGATCTTGCGCATCTCGGCATCGACCAACGCCACGGTGCGTGTCGTCCAGCTTCCCGAGAAAGCGCAGCCGAGAACGCCGCCCTCCTCGCCGATCGCGATGCGCGGCTGGTGGTCGGGCTCCTTGGCAGGGCCGCTTGCGTCGCGTTTGCGGATGGTCAACATGGCGTCCTGTTTAGCCTGACGGGGCCGAGCTGTCGATTTGCCGACATCCTCCTTGTGCACAGCCGGAGCAGAAAAATATGGCGCGTGTCATTTCGGTCGAGGCCGAGCGCTTTCCGATAGCCGGAACCTTTACCATTTCGCGCGGCTCGAAGACCGAAGCGGAGGTGATTTCCTGCGCCATCACCGAAAACGGCCGTACAGGACGCGGCGAATGCGTTCCTTACAAGCGCTATGGCGAGACCATGGAGGGTGTGCGTGGCGCGATAGAGGCGATGCGCAGTGAGATCGCGCACGGCATCAGCCGCATCGCCCTGCTCGGTGCCATGCCTGCCGGCGCGGCACGCAACGCCATCGACTGCGCGCTCTGGGACCTGGAAGCGAAGATCAGCGGAACACCGGTGGCGCATACGATACGAACCGTTCCGTTACGACCGCTTGAGACGGCGTACACATTGTCGCTCGCCGAGCCGGAAGCGGTGGCGGCGCAGGCCCGCGCCAACGCCCAGCGCCCGCTGCTCAAGGTCAAGATCGGCGGCGACAACGACATCGCCCGCATCCGCGCAGTGACGGCGGCGGCACCCGACAGCCGAATCATTCTTGATGCCAACGAAGGCTGGACGAACGACAACATCGTAGAAAACCTCGCCTTTGCCGCTGCGCAAGGTATCGCCTTGATCGAACAGCCGCTGCCGGCGGGACATGACGGTATTCTTCGCCACATCGCGCATCCGGTGCCGATCTGCGCCGACGAAAGCGTGCACGAGGCGAAGGATATTGGAGCGCTTGTCGGCCTCTACGACGCCATCAACATCAAGCTCGACAAATCCGGCGGCCTGACCGCAGCACTCGTGCTTCGCGACCGCGCCCGCGAACTGGGTCTTGGCGTTATGGTCGGCTGCATGGTCGGCACATCGCTTGCGATGGCGCCGGCCGTTCTGTTGGCGCAGGATGCCGATTTCGTCGATCTCGACGGTCCGTTGCTGCTAGCCCGCGACCGCATTCCCGGTCTCGTCTATCAAGGGTCGCTGGTGTCACCGCCCGAGCCGGCGCTGTGGGGCTGAACGCGCCGCAAGTCCGATCAGCGCCAGGCCCGTCAGGGTGATCGGGATCATGGCAAAGAAGCCGTTCGCGCCGAAGCGGTCGTAAAGAGGACCGGAAATGAGCGTCGCCACCGCCATGAAGAAGCCGTTGGAAAAATAGGCGATGCCTTGCGCCGCCCCGGTGCGTTCTTCCACGACCGTCTCACCGATCATCTTTTGCAGGCCGATCAGCACCAGCGCCACCGAAACCGCGTGCAGCGTCTGGATCGCGAAAAACCCGCCAACGCCAAGTCCAAGCGGCCAGATCAAAGGGAAGGCGATCCAGCGCACGATAGCGCCTGTCCCGGCAATCAGCATGATCGACACGATCGAGAAGGAGGCGAAAGCCCGAGTGAAGACGACGAACATGCATATCTCGGCGACGACGCCCCACCCCCAGAGCAGCCCAACAACCGAATCGCTGATGCCGATCGACTTCCAGTAGATCGACACGAAGCCGTAGAGAAACGCGTGGCTGGCGGTGATGACGCCGACCCCGGTCGAAAAATAAAGAAAATACGGGTTGAGGAGTTTTGATGCCGATTGCTGGATGTCGGCAGCCGAAAGCGGCGAGGCGCGGCGCGGGCGGCCGAGGCGCGGCGCAATCAGCCCGGCGGCTAGCGCGGCGCATAACGACACGAAGATGATCACCGGGACAGCCTGAGCACCGCTCGCCGACAAGATGAAACCGCCGGCGAGATTGGCACAGAGATAGGAGATCGAGCCCCATTTGCGCATGCCGGCGTAGTTCGAGCCGAAGCGGCGAACACCAGAAAGGGCGAGTGAATCGGCAATCGGCGAATGCGGCGTCCAAACGACCGTCAGCGCCAGGGATACGGCAAGTACCATTGCGTAGGTCGGCGGCAGGAGGTAGCCGGCGGACAGGATCAGCGATGCGGCGACCAGCGCAACATAGACATTGGCGCGATCGCTCGCTTTGTCTGCCAGCGCGGTAAGAAAAGGCGTCGTTGCCACACGCAGGAACATCGGCGCGGCGAGGATCACGGCTATCTGCTCGGCGTGGAACCCCTTGGCCTGCAGCCACAGGGGAAAATACGGCACATGCGTTCCGAGCGGCACGAAGAGCGTGAAGAAGATCAAGCTCATGCGCAGTTCGAAATGGCGTGGCTTGACGAGCTGTTCGGGCGAAAGCGGCGGCAGCGAGGACATTGACAGGCGATCCGTCGGCACGGCATTCAGCCGGGTCGGCCCACCACACCTGCCGCTGCATAACACGGCGAAAAAGTCGATGAAACCGCTGGACTAACCGATTGAAGCGAGGGGGGCCGGGTTTTGGTCAAGCCGCCTGGACTGCCCTGCCCTTGATGTCGATCGGCACGAGCACCTCGCCGCCGACCGGAGTCTCCGGCAGGACATGCGCCCAGTGCAGGATCTCCATCCGGCCGTCAAAATGCTCGACCACCGCCGTGCAGCTCTCCACCCAGTCGCCGGTGTTGATGTACTGCACGTCCTCGTAGCTTTCGATCGCGGCGTGGTGGATGTGCCCGCAGATGACGCCGTCGACGTGCGAGCGGCGCGCCTCCTCGGTCAGCACGGTCTGGAACGAGCCGATGAAATTCACCGCCTTCTTGACCTTGACCTTGGCCCAGGACGAGAACGACCAGTAAGGCAGGCCGAGCACCTGGCGCAGGCGCGTGATGACGCGGTTGACCAGCATCGCCGCGTCATAGGCGTAATCGCCGAGATAGGCGAGCCAGCGCGCATTGTGGACGACGGTGTCGAACTGGTCGCCATGAATGACAAGAAGGCGTTTGCCATCGGCAGTCTCGTGGATGGCGCGGTCGGCGACGACAATGCCGCCGAAATGCACGCCCTGGAACTGGCGCGCGAACTCGTCGTGATTGCCGGCGATGTAGGTGATGCTGGCGCCCTTGCGCGCCTTGCGCAGCAATTTCTGGACGACGTCATTGTGGCTCTGCGGCCAATGCCAGCTTCGTCTCAAGCGCCAGCCGTCGACGATGTCGCCGACGAGATAGATGATATCGGCATCGTGACGGCGCAGGAAATCGATCAGGAACTCGGCCTTCGCCGCTTTCGATCCGAGATGGACGTCGGAGATGAACATGCTGCGGAAAGTGCGGGGCTCTGCGCCGGACATCATTTGTCACCGTTGCTTTCGCGTGAGGCTATGCCCCGATTCATGCAACAACCGTATGACGGTTGCGATTGGTCCAGCCATCCGGATAGGTTACCGCGGCAATCAGAGGAGAAAATCACCATGGATCTCGGCATTCGCGGCAAGAAGGCCATCGTCTGTGCTTCGAGCAAAGGCTTGGGACGGGGCTGCGCCATGGCACTGGCGGAGGCAGGCTGCGATCTGGTCGTCAATGGCCGCAGCGCCGACGTGCTGGCCAAAACCGCCGCTGAACTGCGGGAGAAATTCGGCGTCAAGGTGACCGAGATCGTCGGCGACATATCCAAGCCCGATGTCCAGCAGGCGCTGCTTGCCGCCTGCCCCGATCCCGACATCCTCGTCAACAACAATGGCGGTCTGCCGTTTCGCGATTTCCGTGCGCTCGACCGCGAAAAGATCCTCGAGGGCGTCACCCAGAACATGGTAACCCCTGTCGAACTGGTTCAGGCCGTGATCGACGGCATGGCGGCGCGCGGCTTCGGCCGCATCGTCAACATCACCTCACTGTCCGTCTATGTGCCTATCCCCGGCCTCGACCTGTCGTCCGGCGCCCGCGCCGGCCTCACCTCGTTCCTCGCCGGCGTCGCGCGGACGGTGATCGACCGCAATGTGACGATCAACAACATGCTGCCGGGAAAACTAGACACCGACCGGCTGCGCGGCCCGCATGAACCCGGCAGTGTCGAGGATCCGGCGGCCGCTGCCGCGCGCAAGGCGCAAGCAGCAGCCAATGTTCCGGCCAAACGGCTCGGCACGCCGGAGGAGTTCGGCCAGATCTGCGCCTTCCTGTGCTCGGTCCATGCCGGCTACCTGACCGGGCAGAACATACCGGTCGACGGCGGCCTCTACGTCAGCGCGTTCTAGTGGTAGAAATCCAAACGCTTGGTTACCCTCTGGACGGCGGAAGAACGACCCTTTGCGGTTGTTGGGTGCGAGCGCCGCATGATGCGATCTGACCTTTCCTGACATTCGCAGAAGGGAGAATTCCTTTGCCAATGGATGCAACCTAGCGAGCGAATCCGATACTCGCGATCCCAATTCCGCCCACCAGGATCAGGCTCACGGCCCACACAGTGTCGAGATTGAACCAGCTTTGTGAGATGAACTTGGGTCCGAGCCATCGATAGACGGCAATGGCGATAACACCGCCACTTACAATCATCGCGGCCGTATGGACCACGGAGACGGCGGTGGCGGTGATCAGATTACCGGCCATGAGCGTGGTAGCCGCCTGGTGTCCAACATCGAGATCGCCTGCCTGGCACAGGCCGAGATAAATCGGCACCAGCATCAGTCCGGCGCCATGCGCGGTGGCGGCCGCGAAGGACCACAAGGCCAATTGCGCCGGCGGGATACGGGCAAGAACACGCGGGTGGCGCCGGTTGATCAGGAGATAGATCCCGGCTGCGATCACAATCAACCCCGCCGCGATGCGAATCTGTCGTTCCCAGACGATGAGCGTCAGCATCGCGCCGAAGGGCAGCAGGATACCGATCATCGCCACAAAGTGGCCTATTGCCAAAAGGCCGAGCGCCCGAAACAATTCGCCGGCACGTCTGTCCAAAAGGCCGGCCGAAACGGCCAACGGCCAGCCCATGCCAGGATTGATGCCGTGATAAATGCCGCTGGCGACGACGGCCAGCCAGAGACCGGCCGTCGTCCACTCGCTCATCGCTTCATTGACCCGGGCAGTCGGTTACACCGACGGATAGCAGAACGAATCCGTCGAGCAATCGCCGCCTTCCAGACGAATCTGGTGCGAGCGATACCCCTCGGGGAACTCGACATAAAAGTCCTTGTCCAGGGTGATTCCACCGTTCTCGCCGACATTGGCCTTGACCATGGCTGCCGGAATACCATCGCGATAGAACTGGTCGTCCCAAGTCGAATACAGGGAGTTGGTCCAGTAAACGCGTTTGCCGTCGCGGCTGATCTCGACCATTTGCGGTCCGCCCCTGTAGTCGCCGCCGCCGGGATGCTTGGTCTTGCGCGTGATGCCGCCAATATGGATGGACCCTGCAAGCTTAGGCTTCATCGGATCGGTCACATCGTATTGGCGCATCTCGCCGGTGCCCCAGCAGGATACGTACAGGAATCGGTCATCGAGCGACAGGTCGATGTCCGTTACTAGCGGCGGCACCGCCTCGAAGCCCTGAAGCAATGGCGGCAGGTCATCCTTGGCGGCTGCCTCGGGCGGGATGGTCGCCGTCTTTTCGCAGTGGAATTTGCCGCCCTCGCGCCACCAGGTCCAGATCGATCCCTCGAGGTTTGTCGTGTCGACGACCACTCCAAGGAAACCGTATTCCTTGACCGGGTCATGGGCGGGGCGGACTTCCAGCGCCATCTGGTGGTTGGCGCCCAGATCGATGGTCTGCACGTTCCTGCGTTCGCGCAAATTCCAGAAATGCACCCGGTGTCCATATTTGTTCGACAAGAGGTCTTCAGGCACGATGCCCTGCTCGAACTGGGGCGGAAGGGCCCACTCGCTCGACACCATGTAGTCGCGTGGCAGGTTCCACCAGAAATCATACTGCTTGTCCTGCGGCCCGCGATCGATCTCGTAGCGCCCGATGACGTCGAACGTCTGGCAATCCATGACGAAGATGCCGGGAGGTCCGTCGGTGCCGTCAGGGCCACCGCCCCCAAGCGTCGAGACATAAATACCTTCCGGACCGCAGTGAATCGTATGAGGCCTGGAATAGCCCGTCTTGGCAAACACTTCTTCTGGCTCGATGACCTTGTGGATCTTGGCCTTGGTCGGTCCGCCCTTGGTGTCTATGACGTAAATGCGCGAAGATCGAATACCGGGAATGATCAGAAAGCGGCGCTCGAGAAACGGGTGACCATTCAGCGGCGAAAGGGCCGAAGAGCACGCGTTCCAGCCGAAATGGTGAAACTCGTCGCCCTTGTTCGGCATTGTCACGCTATTGACGACCTTGCCGTAGTCCTTCGACTTCGGGTTTACGTCAATTATGGCTAGTCCATCTGGCTGAGAGAAGTCGGGACTCAACATCAAAGTGTAGGCAAAATTTTCGACTGGCGCCTGCATTGCGAGCTTGGCAGTCGCGTGGAAAGTCGGGTCTGGCCGTACAGTCATTGTCGTCCTCCCTTGGCAGGTTAAGCAGTCCGACCGACAATCAGGGGCACGATCTGTGATGCGTTTGGATGTCCGCCGAAAACGTCGGGGCGCTTTGTTGTTCGCACGCTATTTCGTGCGACTTTTCGAAGAATCTCACGGATTTTGGAGAACTGCAATGTCGACTTGTTTCGCCGCGGGGCCTCTGTGAGCGACGAGCGCCACAAGACATTCGAACTGGGCGGCGTACCTCGCCGCAGCACCCCGCCTATCGCCCCAACATCTCAATGGCAGACCGCACAGGAGGGCAGGGTGCAAGCCGCAAGCTCGCGCTTGCGACATATCACCTCTCGAAAAGCCTCGGCTGCATGCTAAGAGACTCAAAACACCAAACGGACTGAACTGAGGAGGCGGCCGTCATGACAGGCGAAAGCAAGAAGGCGGCCCGATCCGACCTCGACGAAGCGGCGCTCTATTTCCATAAGCACCCCCGTCCCGGAAAGCTTGAAATCCAGGCGACGAAGCCGCTGGGCAATCAGCGCGACCTGGCGCTTGCCTATTCGCCGGGCGTCGCCGCCCCCTGCCTTGAAATCCGCGACGACCCGGCAACCGCCGCCGACTATACAGCCCGCGCCAATCTGGTCGGAGTTGTCACCAACGGTTCGGCGGTGCTGGGCCTCGGGAATATCGGTCCGCTCGCCTCCAAGCCGGTGATGGAAGGCAAGGCGGTGCTGTTCAAGAAGTTCGCCGGCATCGATGTCTTCGACATCGAGATCGACGCACCGGGCATCGAGCGCATGGTCGAAACGATCTCGGCGCTGGAACCAACCTTCGGCGGCATCAACCTGGAAGACATCAAGGCGCCCGAATGCTTCGAAGTCGAGGAGCAGTTGAAAGCCCGCATGGGCATACCAGTCTTCCATGACGACCAGCACGGCACCGCCATCATCGTCGCCGCCGCCGTGCTCAACGGGCTGGAATTCGCCGGCAAGTCCATCTCGGACATCAAGATCGTCACGTCGGGCGCTGGTGCTGCGGCGCTTGCCTGCCTCAACCTGCTGGTCTCGCTCGGCGCGCGGGTCGAAAACATCTGGGTCACGGACCGGTTCGGCGTCGCCCATAAGGGCCGCGTCGAGGAGATGGACCGCTGGAAAGACCCTTATGTGAAGGACACCGAGGCGCGTACGCTGGCCGACGTTCTGCCCGGCGCCGACGTGTTTCTCGGCCTGTCTGCCGCCGGCGTGCTGAAGCCGGAATTACTCCACCACATGGCGCCAAAGCCGCTGATCCTGGCGCTGGCCAATCCCAATCCCGAAATCATGCCGGAAGCAGCACGGGCGGCGCGGCCCGACGCGATGATCTGCACCGGCCGCTCCGATTTCCCCAATCAAGTCAATAACGTACTCTGTTTTCCTTACATCTTCCGTGGCGCGCTGGATTGCGGCGCAAGCGCCATCAACGAAGAGATGAAGATGGCTGCTGTGCGAGCGATTGCAGCGCTCGCCCGCGAAGAGCCGTCCGACGTTGCCGCGCGTGCCTATTCCGGCGAGACGCCGATCTTTGGTCCGGAGTTCCTGATCCCCTCGCCTTTCGATCCGCGGCTGATCCTGCGCATTGCCCCTGCTGTCGCCAAGGCAGCTTGCGAGACCGGCGTCGCGACCCGGCCGATCACCGATTTCGCCGCTTATATCGACAAGCTGAACCGCTTCGTCTTCCGCTCCGGCCTGGTCATGAAGCCGGTGTTCTCGATGGCCAAGACGTCGAGCGCCAAACGCGTCATCTATGCCGACGGCGAGGACGAGCGCGTGCTTCGCGCCGCCCAGGTCGTGCTCGAGGAAGGCATTGCCGAACCGATCCTGATCGGCCGCCCGCATGTCATCGAGGTGCGGTTGAAACGATACGGGCTGCGCATCAAGCCGGGCGTCGATTTCGGCTTGATCAACCCGGAAGACGATCCGCGTTACCGCCACTATGTCGACCTTTTGATCGAGCTTGCCGGCCGGCGTGGGGTGACGACGGAAGCCGCGCGCACCATGGTGCGCACCGACAATACGGTGATCGCGGCCCTTGCCCTGAAGCGCGGCGACGCCGACGCCATGGTCTGCGGGCTCGAAGGCCGTTTCGAGCGCCATTTGCGCAACGTAACGCTGATCATCGGGCCGCGCCCCGGCATTAGGGATCGCGACCTGTCGACGCTGTCCATGCTGATCTCGCAGCGCGGCATCATTTTCCTCACCGACACCCATGTCTCCGTCGATCCGACCGCCGAAGAAATTGCGGAAATGACCGTTTTGGCGGCCGAGGAAATTCAGCGTTTCGGCATTGAGCCCAAGGCAGCGCTGCTGTCGCATTCTGATTTCGGCTCCCGCGATTCGCCAAGCGCCATGAAGATGCGGCAGGCGGCGGCGATCCTGGCGCGCATCGCGCCCGACCTGCAATGCGACGGCGAGATGCATGCCGACTCGGCACTATCGGAGCAGCTGCGCCAACGCGTCTATCCGCATTCGCGGCTGAAGGGCGAAGCCAATCTGCTGGTGTTTCCCAATCTCGATTCGGCGAACATCACGCTGACCGCGCTGCGCACGATGATGGACGCGCTGCATGTCGGCCCGATCCTGCTCGGCACCGACAGCCCAGCGCACATATTGACACCGTCGGTCACCTCGCGCGGCGTCGTCAACATGACGGCACTGGCAGTGGTCGAAGCCGCGCATAAGGCGCAAGCCATCGTCGATCTGGGCTAGCGATGGGCCTTCTCAGACTGGCTTGAACCGGAAATGCCCTGTCTGCCTGAAGGCAAACAAAGTGTCCTCTTCTCTGGCGCCGCCGCCGATGTTGTGAATAACCAGCCTTCTTGTCGGCACCACAGTGGAGTGATTGGACGACACGATGGCAATATGCGACAGATTGCTGGGCAGCATCTGGGCGACGAGATCCCCAGGCCGATAATCGGCGGGGTCTTGGCTGACGGGCAAGGCAGCACCGCGCCGCTCGAAATAGACCGCAAGATTAGGCACACGGCGGTGGTCGATGTTGCGGTCGGGCGCCTTCAAGCCCCAAGCCTTCGGATAGGCGGCGAAATTGACCCGCATATCCTCATGCACCAATTCTTGCAGGTCGAGATCGAAGGCGCGGCGATAGGCACGGATCACGACATCCGTGCACACACCCCGCTCTGGCTCAACGTCCCCGCCCGGATAGGCCAGGCGCGTATAGGTCGGATCGTAGAGCGTGGTGACGCCGATCTGCTCACGAGCGGCTTCGACCAATCTGGTGCCCCAATCCGGCGTGACGAGCTTTTCCTGCGCCATGGCGACCGGCATCGCCAGGCATAAAAGACCAAATTGCACCGCGGCTCGACGGGTAATCGAGGTCATCCCAAGCCTCCGGGCATTACTGAATCCAGGCATTCTTCTCGGCGAATACGCCTTTTTCGTGCAACGCCAGGATGTCGCGGTACTGGCTCTGTCCGAAAAGGCCGTGGGGGGTGGTCGGCATGACAGCCCTCGTCGTGATCGCGCACAGGCGCAAGCCATCGCCGATTTGAGCCGAAGCCGGAATCGGCGGTATGCTAAACGAACGGTTAACCGCGAGCGCGGTAGTTCTGAATGACAGGCAGGTGGAGGTCCGGAGGGATGACGGGCGCACATTGCAAGCTGACGCGGGCAGCCGCGCTGCTCGGCGTCCTGCTACTGTGCGGCATTGCCGTCACTCAGTCGCAGGCCGCTTCGCGCCTCTGCCGCCAGCTTGAAGCCGATCTTGGCGCCGCTTCTCGTGGTGGCGGCGGCAAGCCGGGCCTGCTCAGGAAATACGACGACGCGATCGTCCGGCAGCGCCAGCAGATTTCAAAAGCCGTCAGCCAGTCCAGCAGCGCCGGCTGCGGCTTCTCGCTGTCTCGCCGCAACGCCAACGCATGCGCGGCACTCGACGCCACCATCGATCGCATGGCTGCCAATCTCGACGCCTTGCAGGCCAAGCGCAGTGAGCTTGCCGGCGGTGGTTCGCGACGCGATCGCGCGCGCATATTGGCCTCGCTTGACGCCAATGGCTGCCGCGATGATGCGGCGTCGACGCCCACACCTGACCGCGAAGCCAGCCGTGAAAACGGCAACCGAAGCCTGCTCGACCAGCTTCTGGGCAGTGAACCTGGTGCGCCCGACCAGCCCGAAGAGCTCGACCAGGCTGAAGAGCTAAGTCAGCCGCGCAACATCCGCAGCATCCTCAACAACGCCGACGAGTTGGGCCAGCCGCGACGCGAATTCCGCACCATGTGCGTGCGGACCTGCGACGGCTATTTCTTCCCGATGTCGAATGCTGCCTCGCTGGGCGATTTCGAGCGCGACCAGAAGAACTGCGAATCGAGCTGCCCCGGCACCGAGATGCAGGTTTTCTACACGCGCGGCATGAACGACGATTCGGCGTCGATGACGTCTTCAGTGACCGGCAGGCCTTATATCGAACTGTCGACGGCCTACCTTTACAAGCAATCCGACACGCCCCGGCCGCCGACCTGCGGCTGCAATGCCGTGCAGAATTTCCAGATCATCGCCGGCAACCCGCCAACCCCGGCACAATCCAAGGCGAGCGTGGAGACCACCCCGTTCATTCCGCTGCCGGTTGCCAAGCCTGATCCGGGCGCCGACCCGGAGACCTTGGCCAATTCGCAAGGCGGCCTCAACCGTGAGGCGATCAGACGGCTTGCCGCCAAACCTGTGCCCTCGCCGACGTCGCTGCCGCCGCCGGAGCAGCGCAAGGTCAGGGTCGTCGGGCCAACGTTCCTTCCCGACCCAGCAGCGGCAACAGATCTGCAAGCTCCGGACCGGAAGACTGTCCCGTAAGCGCCAGCCTGAGCGGCATGAACAGGGCCTTGCCCTTGCGGCCGCTCGCCGCTCGGATCTTGCCCGTCCAGTCCTTCCAGACAGTGCCGTTCCAAGGCTCTTCCGGCAGCAGCTCGAATGCCTGGCGAAGAAAGTCGCGGTCCTCGTCGGAAAACTCCGCCGGCTCCTCTGGACCGTCTCGAAGCGTACGCCACCAGATCGCCGCATCGGCCAGCCTGTCGAGATTGCCGCGCACCGCCAGCCAGAAAGGCTCGGCCTGTTCGCCGGAGATGCCGAGCACGATCAGCCGGTCGCGTGCCTCTGAAAACGGCATGTGGTGCAGCAGCGTGCGGTTAAGCACGAAGAGCTCGTCCGGGTCGAATTTGGCGGCGGATTTCGATGTTGCAGCCGGATCGAAGCGCTCGGCCAGCTCGGCCATCGCCGGCACCGCTATGACGTTTTCCGAGGTACCGACGAGCACCGCCAGCGAAGCCACCGCCATCGGCTCGATGCCGCTCTCACGCAGGCTCTGGATGGACAGCGCGCCGGTGCGCTTCGAAAGTCCCTCGCCTGATGCCGTTGTCAGGAGATTGTGGTGGCCGAACGCCGGCGGCTCCGCGCCAAGCGCTCGGAACAGGGCTATCTGAACGCCGGTATTGGTGACGTGGTCGTCGCCGCGAATGACATGGCTGACGCCCATGTCGATGTCGTCGACAACCGAAGGCAATGTATAGAGGTAGGTGCCGTCCTCACGCCGCAGAACCGGGTCTGAAAGCGAGGCGAGGTCGACGGTTTCTTCGCCGCGCACCAGGTCGTTCCAGTGGATTTCGGTGCGCTCCGGCTGCAGCGGATCACCGGTGAAGTTGGGCAGCAGAAAGCGCCAGTGCGGCCGCCGCCCATCGGCCTCATATTCCGCCACCTGCTCAGCTGTCAGCGTCAACGCCTCGCGGCCATAGACTGGCGGCAGGCCACGCGTGCGGCGCACCTTGCGCCTCAGGTCGAGCTCTTCGGGCGTCTCATAGCAAGCATAGACGAGGCGCGCCTCCTTCAGCCTCTCCAGTGCGGAATCGTAGATTTCCACGCGCCGCGACTGGTACTCCGTGGCGTCGGGGAAGATGCCCAGCCAATGCAGGTCATACAGGATAGCGTCGGAAAACTCCTGCGTCGAACGGGCAACGTCGGTGTCGTCGAAGCGCTGGATGAAGCGGCCTTTGTTCTTGATGGCGAACAGCCAATTGAACAAAGCGGTGCGCGCATTGCCGATATGGATGCGGCCGGTCGGTGACGGGGCGAAACGGACGGTAACTGTCATGAGGGGGGCGTACCGGATGGTTTTGCTGTTGACAAGACGCGCCCCCGCGCTCGGCGGCAGACATAGAACATGACAAAGGCGAAGAAAAGACTGCAGCGCCGCACGTCTATAAAAACGTGGCGCGCCGCCACCCGCAGATAAACACGCCCTTTGTGAGTTTAAACGCCCGGGGGTTGGACAACCCGCGGTAGAATGCGCCGTGGCGCCCGGT